>SCSX01000043.1 GCA_004297825.1 Spirochaetota bacterium | reverse complement strand
CGGACGGATCGGCGACACCAGCATGGGTCGAGCTTGCGAATCCGAACGGATCCTACAATGGCTACGTTACCGCTATAACACGCAACGGCGGCAATGTCTATGCGGGAGGATATTGCTATAACAAATTTGGCGCTGCTGTGGCCGGATACTGGGTATCGGACGGATCGACGACACCCGCATGGGTGGAGTTTGCGAATCCGTACACTTCATATAACGATTGCATTGTCTCTTCCATAGCGCTCTACGACGGCAAGGTGTATGCCGGGGGATCGTGCTATACCGCAGACAGCATACCAATAAATAAAGCCTGTTACTGGGTATCGGACGGGACGGCGACGCCCACGCGGGTGGAGCTGGAAAATCCCAACGGTTCATCGTACAGCGGCTGGGTCAATTCCGTAGCAGTCAAAGACGGCGTAATTTATGCCGGGGGAGCGTGCTACAACTCATCCGGAGTAAGTAAAGCCGGTTACTGGGTATCGGACGGGACGGCGACGCCCGTATATACGGCATTTACCAATACTCACGGGTCATCATACGACAGTAATGTCTATTCGATAGCGATTGACGGCGACGATATCTATTTTGCGGGAGACGTGTATAGCTCATCGGGCGCAGAATATACTGGCTATCATAAAAACAGTAACGCTGCGTGGACGGAGCTTGCGACTGGCTATGACACTTCCGTGTATTGGGGTTCATACCCTTGTCAGATCGTAATTAAATAACGTTTAAAGACTCAATTGCCTTCCGGGAAGAACTACATGGCCCTCGTTATAACGCGGGCCATGCGCGTTTTTTTAAATGCGGGTCTCTTCTTCACTTTCAGTAACACGGCGGCCGGCGGGAGTAAACCATACCCGTAGAAAATATCATGGATTCCCGGCGGTACGGCGGCGGGGAGTGAAAGGCAGCGACGTAACGCTTCACTCCACTTTCCGTGCCTGGCCAAGCGCAAGCTCAAGGCGGAAGACCTCATAAAGGGAGCCGATGTCGTGGGAGCGGCCAAGGTCACCGAGGAAGTCCTGGCACGCGTGAACGTCCTGACCTGCTAATTTTTGTTGACAGCGCGGCCTTCCCTGTGAATACGTGAGCGGCATATAATCCGCATGGAGGTTCAGTGATGGCAACCGCGAAGGGCGACAGGTTTTTAAAGACGGCCGATCCCGAGGTTTTCGAAATAATCGAAAGGGAAAACCGGAGGCAGGAGAATTCGCTCATCCTCATCGCCTCCGAAAACTATACCTCGCAGGCGGTGCTCGAGGCGTCGTCGTGCACGATGACGAACAAGTACAGCGAGGGCTACGCGGGCAAGCGCTATTACAACGGCTGCCAGCATGTCGACGCGGTTGAAGTCGTGGCGATCGAGCGCATCAAGAAGATATTCGGCGCGGACGCGGCGAACGTACAGCCCCACAGCGGCACCCAGGCGAACATGGCGGTGCTCATGTCGGTCCTGAAGCCCGGCGATACGTTCATGGGAATGAACCTGGCGCACGGCGGGCACCTCTCGCATGGCTCGCCGGTGAACTTTTCGGGACTCTATTATAAAGTGGTTTCCTACGGCGTCACGCAGGACACCAATCTCATCGACTACAAAATGGCCGCCGACGTCGCGAAGGAACACAAGCCCAAAGTCATCATCGCCGGCGCATCGGCGTATCCGCGCATCATCGATTTCGCGAAGTTCCGCGAGATCGCCGACAGCGTGGGCGCGCTGCTCATGGTCGACATCGCGCATATCGCGGGCCTGGTGGCCACGGGGCACCATCCCTCGCCCGTGCCGGTATCGGACTATGTCACCATGACCACCCACAAAACCCTGCGCGGTCCGCGGGGAGGGGTCATCCTCGCGAAGGCGCCGCACGAGGCCGTGATGAACAAGTTCATCTTCCCCGGCATCCAGGGCGGCCCCCTCATGAACACCGTCGCGGCAAAGGCGGTCGCGTTCAAGGAGGCGCTCGAGCCCGCGTTCAAGGACTACTCGGCGCAGGTGATCGCCAACGCGGGGGCGCTCGCCGATACCCTTCTCTCCAGGGGATTCAAGCTCGTGTCGGGCGGCACCGACAACCACCTCATGCTCGTCGACCTGCGGAACAAGAACCTGACCGGGCGCGATGTCGCGAACCGGCTCGAGGCCGCGGGCATCACCTGCAACAAGAACGGCGTGCCCTTCGACGACAAGTCGCCCATGGTCACGAGCGGCATCCGGCTGGGCAGTCCCGCGCTCACCACGCGCGGCCTTGGCATTCAGGAATTCAAGAAGGTGGGCGCGCTCATAGGCGACATCGTGGACGGGATGAACGACGACGCGGTGCTCGCGCGGGTGCAGGCGCAGGTGAAGGAGCTGTGCGCGGCCTTCCCGACGGGCTTCCTGCGCCTCCCCTCGCGGGGATAATTAATGCTTGACGGTGGCCTCTTCCGGTGATTAGCTTCTTTGCACCAGACGTGGAGCCGAAAGAACTATTCAGTTATAAGTACAGGAGGGTCTCATGAAAAGGATTCTTGCAATGATCGTCGCGTGCGCGTTCGTGTTCGCCGCGGCCGGGTGTTCCAAGGACAAGGCGAAGGAAAAGGTCGCCCGCGCGGGCGTGGTGAACTTCGTCGTGGGTGACGCGTTCCTTATAATGGACGGAAAGGAATCGAAAGCCAAGGTCGAGGACGCGATCAAAGAAGGCATGAAGATCAAGACCACGGGCGACAATTCCAGCATCGAGATATATTTTGGCGAGAACGCCATCAAGGTGACCGGAAACACGATCGTCGAAGTGAAGTCCCTCTCCACCTATGTTGCGACCAACAACGAAGAGACCTCCCTGTACGTGGAAAAGGGTGAGATGTTCTCCAAGATTTCCTCGAAGCTCGCAAAGGGCGATGTCTACGAGGTCAAATCCCCGACCACGACTGCCGGCGTGCGCGGCACCGAATTCCTGCTGACCGAGGACGACGCGAAGGGCAACATCGCGGTGGTCGACGGGGCCGTCGAGGTTAAGAACAATTCCAAGCCCGGCGACAAGGCCGTCGTCGTCAACCAGGATGAGGAAGTCGACGTCGTGAAGGGAAAGGACATGGTCAAGAAGCAGCTTTCCGACGACAAGAAGCGCAGGCTCAAGATACTCGCCGACATCCGCGAGATGAAGAAAGAGATCTGGGAAAAGATGCGCCAGCAGAGGGAAGAAATCAAGAAGGCCGTCGAAGACCAGCGCAAGGCCAACAAGGAAATGCTCGACAAGCAGAAGAGCGAGGACAAGGCGCGCGTCGCGGACCAGAAGGAAACCGACAAGAAGAACATCGGGGACATAAAGGACAAGAGCAAGGAAGAGGCCGACAAGGCGACCGGCGATGCCAAGGCCAAGATGGAAGAATCGAAGGGCGGCGACACTAAGGCCGGCGCCGATGCGGCGAAGTCAATGATGGACGCCATGAAGCCCAAGATAGAGAAGAAGCTGGGCAACCAGTAAGAAACACCGGACTTCACGTGAACGATCACGAAGGCGCGGAACCGTTTCCGCGCCTTCGGTTTTTTGGAGGCAACGCATGTCCCTTACGCTCGCATTCCTGGGAACGGGAACCTGCAACGCGACGCCGCGCAATCCTTCCTCCCTGGCCCTGTCGAACGGGGAGGAAATTATTTGCGTGGATTTCGGCGGGGGCGCCTATCACCAGCTCTCAAGGCTCGACCACACGGCGTTCAACTATAAGAACCTGGCGGCGGTGTTTCTCACCCACTTCCACGTTGACCACGTGTCAGGGCTTCCGGATTTATTATGGGGCGAGATGTGGGACCGGTCGGGGAGACGCGAGGACCCCCTGGTCCTGGGCGGACCCCATGGCCTGGGAAATTTTTACGAACAGAGGCTGTTGCCCTTCATGGGAGACTATCCCGTCCCCTTCGAGGTAAAGCTGGTCGAGCTCGCCCGCGGCGGGACGCATACGGGGTCTTTTTACCGGATCACCTCACACGGGCTCGCGCATGGGGAATACTCGACCGGCTACCTCGTAGAGGCCGGGGGGGTCCGAATCGCGATAACCGGGGACACGGGCTGGTCGGAAGGGCTCGCCCGCCTGTTCGCGGGAGCCGATATCGCGGTCATGGAATGGGGCATCACCGGCGACGACGCCTACCCGGGCCACCTCAATACCGAAAACATCCTTCAGCTCCTGCGTGCCGGCAGCCTTCCCCCGCGGGTGTACGTGACCCATGTGTACCCTGAGGCGGGCCTGGGATGGCGCGAGCAGCTTGACAAAATGAGGCGGGTGGTGGATGAATATCCGGTGCGGTTCGAATTTCCGGACGATTCTGAAATTGTGGAAATGGAATCATGAATACGTATGCGCTGCGCGGCATTTTTCACGAAATCGTCGATCTCCTGTCCTGGAGCGTCGCCAGGCTTTACGACCTGATTCTTTACCTTTTCGATCTCGCGATGAGGCTGCTCACCCACGTCTGGGAAAAATACCAGGACCTCGAGTTCATCGAAAAATTCATCGCGCTCACGACCATCCCGGCCTTCTTCGCGGTGATTCTTCCCATCGCCGACTTCTACATATTCGAAGCAAACTTTTCCATCAACAACCCGATTGGCGTCTACCTTATCGGCATCGTCGCGGTGATGATCGCGTCGCTGTATTTCCCCCACCGCTTCCGCGTCTACGTGCGTGCGGGCATCAATCTCTACTATCTCTTCTGGATTATCTACATGCCCCTTGCGCACGAGCTCACGAAGGCGGATCCGCACCGGATCCTGTTCGGCTACTGGCTGAATATTTTCGTTCCGGTCGCCTATATCGTCGTATCGGCGCTCAGCTTCCTGAAAAACAGGGAATAGCCCCCGCTATCCGGTCCCGAATAGTTGCTTGAAATTCATCCGAAATGGGGTTATGCTTCCACACGCGGCAATCGCTTATACGAAACGGAAGGTATGCCATGAAATGCCTGGTGACCGGCGCGACGGGATTTTTGGGCGCGAACATGGTGCACGAGCTCGTGCGCCTGAAATGGAAGGTGCGCGCGTTCGGCCTTCCGGGATCGAACGCAAAGTACATAGCGAGCCTTCCGGTGGAGATCGCGTACGGCGATGTGACGGATCCGGCGGATGTCGGGCGCGCCGTGAAGGGGGTGGACGCGGTCTTCCATATCGCGGGCGACACCTCCTGGTGGAGGAACCATTTCGACCGCCAGCGCCGCATCAACACCGAGGGTCCGGTGAACGTGGCCGAGGCGTGCCTGAAGCATGGGGTGAAGACCCTGGTGCACACGAGCACCGTGGACGCGCTCGGCTATTTCCCCGGGGGCATCGCGGACGAGTCATGGCCCGACTACAATTACGGCGGCACCGGATATAATTACGCCGATACGAAGCGCGAGGGAGAGCGGCGCGTGAAGGCGTTCAACGGGAAGAAGCTCAAGGTGGTCGTGATTTATCCGGGGAGCATGATGGGACCCTTCGATTTCACCCTTCAGTACGGACGCCTCTTCTTCGATCTTCGGGACGGGAAGGTGCCCGCCTGCCCGCCCGGCGGCGCGAGCTTCGCTCACGTGCGCGACGTCGCCGGGGCGCATATCGCCGCGGTGAAGAAGGGCAGGGGCGGGGAGGGCTATATCTGCGCCGGGGAGAACATTACCTACCGCGACCTGTTCGAGAAGATAGCGCAGAAATTCGGGAAGCACGCGCCCGGGGTCACGATGCCCCCGGCAGTATTCACCGCGTATGGGCATATCTGCGAGGCGGTCTCGCGCGTTACACGCAAGCCCCCGGAGGTCGACCCGGGCATGGCGCGGTACATGTCGGTGTGCGCGTTCTACGATTCGGCGAAGGCGGCGCGGGAGCTCGGTTACTGCGTTACGCCGGTCCAGGCGATGATCGACGACGCGTTCGCGTGGTACAGGGAAAACGGCTTCCTGTGAGCGAGGGGCGCGCGGGTCCGGCGCATTGCGTATCGGCCCCCGCGCCTTTTAGGTTCTACCGGACCTTGCCGATCCTGGAAAAATCCATTTTTAGAATCTGCCTGGTATTCCAATACAGGAGTATCACCCGGCCGGTGACATTTTCCACGGGCACATATCCGAATCCCCTGCTGTCCAGCGAATTCCTTCGATTGTCGCCGAGCACGACGATCTTTCCCTGGGGGACGGTCCCCTCGATGCGTCCGGCTTCAATTCCGGAATACGTAGTTTCGCCCTTGGCGTAGGGCTCTTCCAGTTTGGCGCCGTTCAGGAAAACTTCCCCATTTTTGATCGACACGATATCCCCGGGAACCGCAATACATCTTTTTACATGTTCCTGTACGGGAGTTCCCGGAGGCGTGAATACGATAATATCGCCGTGCCCGATGCCGCGGCCGGGGTCCGTCGAATCGACGTTATTGTACGAGAGTTTTTCCATGATAAAATGGTCCCCGGTCAGGAGCGTATCCTCCATCGAGCCGGTAGGCAGGGTATAGGCCTGGATGATGTACGTACGGACCAGGAGCGCTCCGGAAAATGTAATGATTGTGACTATCGACATGCCCGCAATGAAATATTTGATATGAAGCAGGGGGTATCTCAGGGGATTTTTTTCGGTAATATAAAGCAAACAGCACGCAGCAGCTAAATATGCGATGCTGGCGGCCAACCCCAGGATCGCGCCGGCTACACTTCCCGAAAGGAGCACTAAGGCATAATTCATGGCGATGTACAGGACGAGCACCGCACAACCCCGTACGGCCTGGCCCATGTAAAAATGTCCAAGCCCGGGAAGTATTCGAGTGAGGAAAATGCCCAGCCAGGCATCCTTACCCGCCTTCCTCGATGTCTCGAACGAGTCTTCATTTCCTGAACGGGAACTGGAATGCGCATCGAAAAGATTCCACACGAGTAGGATACTGCCGCCGAAGCCGGTTAAAAATCCCCCCAGTGATCCCTGTACCCATAACGCCACCGTGGAAACAATCAGCGCGGCCTCGATCGTAATCAGGATATATCCCTTTAACGCCTTTCCAGAGTAGAGTTGGCCGAAACCGGGAAAAAGCATTGAGAGATTCACCGCGAGCCAGGGTTCCTTGTTGTTCACGTGTATTCCTCGATAACAATGGTGGATTTTCGAGCGGCATAGTTAATAATCAGACTACCGGGCATGACGCGCAATGAGACTGCAATTACCGATTATTTAGGTACGGGCAGTGTGCCGGTTAGTTCTCGATCTTGTTCACGTCCGGAAGGGGGAGCACGCCGATGCCCTCTTCGTGCAGCTCCTTCATTTCCTGTACGGTGGATTCGCCGTAGATGCCGCGCTCCGGTTCCTGGCCGTAATGAATGGCGCGCGCGGTTTCCGCGAAATCCCTTCCCACGTGATCGAAGTTTTCCTTCACGAATCGCTCCATGCGCCGGAGCATCGCGAAGATGTTCTGCGAAGGATCGGCCGGTTTGAGCGGCCCGGCGGGCCGGGCCTGGACGGAGCATCCGGTAAAGAGGCGTTTTACGTCGGGGCTGTCGCACAGGGGACAGCGCACGAGTTTTCGCTCCAACTGCCCGGCGTAGGCCTCGTAGTCCCTGAAGCTTCCCTCGAAGCGATGTCCGGACTCACACTCAAGATCGAACGATATCATTGTCCCGCCAGTTCTATTCCCGTCAGGGAAGTTTCGCGAGGCTTTCTTCCAGCTTTGCGCGCAGGCCCTTCATCTCGTCGAGTTTCGCGCGTTCTTTCTCGATTACGGCCTGGGGTGCGCGGCTCACGAAGTTTTCATTCGAGAGCTTGAGCTCGGCGCGATCGAGCTCGCCCGTGAGGCGTGCGATCTCCTTTTCCAGGCGCGCGCGCTCTTTTGCGAAATCAATGAGTCCCTTCATGGGAACGAAGATCTCGCAGCCCTGAATTACGGCGGCGGCATCCGTCTTGTCGGGAATGTAATTGGCGTCGATTGAAATGGTATCGACCTTCGCATTGGAGTTTATGTGCGTCGATTCGGCCTGGATCAGGCTGATCATCGCACTGTCCGCGGTCTTGAAGACGACGTTCGCTTTCTTGTCCGGCGGGATGTTCATCTCGCCGCGAATGTTCCGGATCTTGTACACGAGCTCCTTGAAAAGCTCGGTTTCGGCGCTGTCCTTCTCGAATGCGAACCGGTCTTCGACAACCGGCCAGGGGGCGTTGATGAGCAGGCCCTGGGCGGGGGCGGCGATAATGCTCCATATCTCCTCGGTGATGAAGGGCATGAAGGGATGCAGGAGCCGGAGCGACGCGTGCAGCACGTGGTAGAGCACCTGTTTCGCGCATTCCGAGGAGTCGGCGTCGGTGCCGTACAGGCGGGGCTTCGTGAGCTCCAGGTACCAGTCGCAGAACTCGTGCCACCAGAACTCGTAGATCGCGTAGGCCGCCTCGTTGAACCGGTATTCCTCGAGGCCCTTCGTCACCTCGCGGACGCAGGCGTTCAGGCGGTGGAGGATCCACCGGTCGAAACGCTCGAGCGTGCCGGGCTCGATCTTCCCGGGCGTGAATCCCTCGCCAAGGTTCATGAGAACGTAGCGCGTCGCGTTCCAGATCTTGTTGGAGAAGGCGCGGTATCCCTCGATGCGCTTTTCGGAAAGTATCACGTCGCGGCCCTGCGCGGCGAATATCGCGAGGGTGAATCGGAACGCGTCGGTGCCGTATTTGTCCATCATGATGAGCGGGTCGATCACGTTGCCGCGCGACTTGCTCATCTTGTGGCCCTGCTCGTCGCGCACGAGCGCGTGAATGTAAACGTCGCGGAAGGGCACGTCTCCCATGAACTTGAGTCCCATCATGATCATGCGCGCGACCCAGAAGAAGATGATATCGAACCCCGTGACGAGGACGCTCGTGGGATAGTATTTTTTGAGGGCCTGGGTCTTGTCGGGCCAGCCCAGGGTCGAGAAGGGCCACAGCGCCGATGAAAACCATGTGTCGAGCACGTCCGCGTCCTGGCGGATGTTTTTCGACGCGCATTTTTCGCACGCGGCCGGGTCCTCCATCGCGACGGTGATGTGCCCGCAGTCGTCGCAGTAGAACGCCGGAATGCGATGGCCCCACCAGAGCTGGCGGGAAATGCACCAGTCGCGGACGTTGTACATCCATTCGAAATAGGTCTTCTCCCAGTTCTGGGGAACGAAGCGGATGCTTCCGTCCTTGACCTTGTGTATGGCTTCCTGGGCGAGGGGCTTGATCTCCACGAACCACTGCTTCGAAAGGTAGGGCTCGATCACGGTGGAGCAGCGGTAGCAGTGTCCCACCGAATGCGCGTGGTCCTCGATCTTGACGAGCAGCCCCAGCGCCTTCAGATCCTGGACGACCTTTTCGCGGGCGTCGAAGCGCGACATCCCTTTGTAGGGACCGCCGTTCTCGTTGATGAACCCGCGCGGGTCCAGGATGTTTATTTCCTCGAGATTGTGCCGCTTGCCCATCTCGAAATCGTTCGGGTCGTGGGCCGGAGTCACCTTCACGAGCCCCGTGCCGAAGCTCTTGTCCACGAAGCTGTCGGGGAATACCGGGATCTCCCTGTTCATGAGCGGGAGGGTCACCGTCCGGCCGATAAGCTCCGTGTAGCGCTCGTCCTCCGGGTTCACCGCGACGCCGGTGTCGCCCAGCATCGTTTCCGGACGCGTGGTCGCGACCGTGATGAAGTCGCCCGTGCCGCTCACCGGGTACTTGATGTAATAGAGCTTGCCCGGCAGGTCCTTGTATTCGGTTTCGATGTCACTGAGCGCGGTCTCGCAGCGCGGGCACCAGTTGATGATCTTGTATCCCTGGTAGATGAGTCCTTCTTTGTAAAGCGTCACGAACACGGTGCGCACGGCGCGCGACAGGCCCTCGTCCAGGGTGAACCGCTCGCGCGGCCAGTCGAGCGAACAGCCCAGGCTCCTGAGCTGGTTTTCGATCTGTCCCCCGTAATGCGCCTTCCACTCCCACACGCGCGCGACGAACTTTTCGCGGCCCAGGTCGTTCTTGTCCTTTCCCTCCTGGCGGAGGAGCCGCTCCACCACGTTCTGCGTCGCGATCCCCGCGTGGTCCATTCCCGGCATCCACATCGCCGAAAACCCCTGCATGCGTTTCCAGCGCGTGAGGATATCCTGTAAGGTATTGTTGAGCGCATGGCCCATGTGAAGGCTCCCCGTGACGTTGGGGGGCGGGATCACGATGGTGTAGGGCGGCTTCCCGTCGTCCTCGCGGGCGTGGAAATGGTTTCCCTCCTCCCATACGCGGTACCATTTTTTCTCGACGTCGACGGGATCATAAGAAGAGGGCAGTTCCATGGCTCAGGTCCTTGTACGGTTTTCGCGCCCGGACGATGCCGCGGCGCCGTTAATCATTCGATCGGGCCGGGTGGGGTGTCAAACAGTTTTTGGCGGGGGGTCCGATGCGCGGACGGGCGCATGCGGGGAAGACGAAGGCGCGCAAACGCTTGCGCGCCTTCGTCTTCCCCGATCAATGTCAAGGAGCGCTTAACGAACGTACATTGCGTTGCTTATGCCGGATATGATATGCTTGTAGTCGCCGTCTTGGTATATCCACACGCCTTGCTCGGTGCCGCCGGACAAACGAATGGCGACCCCGTCCCCGTCAAAGGGGAGAACTTCACCGTCGGAGGCGCCGATGAATACGCGGATTTCCGTTGTGGTCATGAAAGTGGGGTCCGTGATTTTAGAAAAATGCCCGTCGGCGCTTGCGATGAACCCATAAAATCCCGACTCGGTTACCGCAAGGGATGTTATACCTGTTGGGCCAAATTCCTGGGCGTTTGGTGTCGATGCGCTCATTTTATAGAGTGTTTGGCCGGCGTCGAGCATGTAGAAATACCCGCCCTTCTTACCCGCGGAATTGATACTGCTGGGTGGACCAGTGAGCGCATTCGTGAGTATTTCCGTAATGCTTCCGCCGGATATGCCGAATATCTTTATGGAATTTGATACATCAAGTGTTATAAGGTAGACGCTTTCACTCCCGGCCGCCTTAAACATAAAAAATGGGGAATACGTGCCCAGGAGAGAAGTTAAATCTTCCCTGTCTTCGAATGGATCGGCTTTCTGGAAGCTGTCCTCATGAAGCCTGCAAAGGTATATGGCGCCGCTCCAATCGCCCAGAAGAAGCACTTCCCCGTTGCTATCCGACAGATAATATACGTTACTTGGCGGGTTGGGACCGCCCAGAGCAGCCCATGATGAATACCCATCGGAATGGGTCCACACGGATGTGCCCCCGACTACCGCAAAAACGGTACTGCCACCCGCCCCGATCATGGTAGGAACAATACTGGTCATGGTGTCGATTTGCTTATGATAACCCGGCCGGGCGATATCGAGCATGGTGGTCGTGCTGAAGCCCATCGAGTACACGAGATCCACGCCGTTTTTCGCCATGTCGAACAACCCGATCCGGTCGCAACCGTAGAGCAGGCCGGCCATCAGGAATGGAACAATCAGGAAGGCAATTCTTCTATGCATATCGGTTCTCATATTTTCACTGTATATAAGTATGGTATCATGGTGTCGGGGAGTCAATAAAAATATCGGGCCCGGGGCGGGGTGTTTTAGGGTATTCGGTCCGGTGGCGGGGCATCCCGGTGGGCGCTCCCCTGAACAGGATGCCGGATCGTATCGCGGGGGATGCATAGTTATGCCTGGGGTAATATCAGCACCCACAGGACTTCCTGAAAGAGCGCGTGCTCACCTGAATGAATGCATAGTTATGCCACAGGTAATATCTGCGCCCCGCGTATTCCGGGGCCGGCTAGTACCCCTGCATCAATACGGTATGCGGGTTCAGATAGAACATCTTCAGCCATCCGCGATTTTCCCGCTCCCAGAGCCAGAAATGCGGTAGTATGCTGAAGATCGTGTAATGGAGGTGCGGGCAGTCCGAGGTGCCGGTGTTGCCCACCGCGCCGATCACCGATCCGCGGCATACGACGGGCAAGTGGAAGCGCCTGCGCACGCTGAGATGCCCGTACAGGTGAACCCGGAGCTTGGGGCTGAGCACCAGCATGGCCTCCCCGTATTTCCCCAGGCTGCCGGAATAGATAACCAGTCCATGCGTCGCCGCAAGCACGGGGGTGCCGTAGTGCTTGATAATGTCGATCCCCTTGTGTTTCTCTTCCGCGGTGCACCAGGGGCAATCCCAGAACAGGTAGGGGTTCCAGTCGTAGGGCTGGGCCCCCAGGACGGGTATGATTGTTTTTTCAGGGCACGCGTAAACCCAGAGTGCGCACAGGAATATGAGCGCGGGGACACGAGCTTTTTTTTTGCGGGACGCGATCGATTGTATGAATCCGAGAACGATCGCCCTTATCATGCCAAGTAACATGCGTTTCGGGAATCTTTGCCTTTTAATATCAGCCGGGTATTATCGAGCTGTTCGGCCCAGGCCCGGGAGCGGATTCAAGCCGAATAGTATGCACTGTCTGAATTGGCAAGCAATTTTAGTGCGGCGTGTGCCACTCAGGATCGGGGACAGCGCGCGCTATTCTCAGGATTTTGCATTTCGGAAGATCGGCCGCCGGGATACAGGCTTCAGGGCACCATGTATTGTTTTAATCTTGCATATAATTCCGGAAGATGGAACGATACTGCAATGGCTGCGTCCACGAATCGATCTTTGCGCCGCTTAGCAGGGCCATTATCGATCGATTAAGGCGGAAATCCCTCGATTACCGGATGATGGAATGGTGCGACTTATCACGGGCGTTCTAATACTTACAACATTGTATATCGGCGCCGCAGGCGCATACGCCGTTGAACCGGCTTCGGGAACGGAAAGCCCGGAGGATTTCCGCGGCCTGGTCCTGCGCATTCCCCTCGTCGATGTCCCGTTCAATTACGCGGACGGATATTCTTTTCCCTCGATGAACCAGTCGCTCTATCTGTCAAAGGACGCGGCGCAGGCGGCCCATTCGGCGCTTTCCAGCATGCTTCTGCCTCAGGGCCGGTGGACCGAATTCTTCGGGCTCGCGGTATTCGATTTTTTATTCTTCACTCTGCCCGGCGGAAGCGCGTGGGTGCACGAGGAATGGCATCGCGCCGTAATGACGAACCGCGGGATCGCGAGCTTCGACGACGTGTATAAATTCGACCTGTTCGCGGAATCCATCGCGGTGAGCCATGTGCGGGACGCGGACCTCGTCCGGCTCAAGGACCGGCACCCGGCCGAATTCGTGCGCTTGTCCGCGGCGGGCAACGAGGCGGAAATCGAGCTTGCCACGCTCATGCGGCGCGACAGCTTTTTCGAGGGACGCCGGCTGGGCCTTGACAGCCTTTACTGGTGGTTCAGCCTCATCAACTCATGGTATTACGTGTACATGTGCGGGACCCCGGACGCGACCAGGTTCACGGACCAGATGAACCGTGAGGACGGGACGGACGTGGCACGGCGTGACTTCACCGGGCTCGATTTCACCGCCTGGGTGTACGACCTGTTCCGGCCGGACGAGCCCTACGCCGCGCGCGGAACCCACCCGTCGGGCGTCGGGATCGACCGCTACATAAAATATTCCGATCTTACCGGCGACGAGCGGCGCTACCTGCGGCTTCAGGGAAAACTCGCGCTCATCAATTTCATCTCGCCCCAGCTCCTGGGCGTCGATTATTTCGGGTCCGAGAGCCCCTTTGGCGGCGATCGTTTCTTCTGGAATTTCGCCGCGGTGCACCATCTCACGCCCTTCGGCTACACGATCGACGCAAACCTGTTTCTCATGCGGCGGGCCGAGAAGCTTCACATAACGGCGCACGCGTACGCGAACCGCCGCGGCGCGATGCCGGGCCTCCACGCCGCGCTGGTGCGCCGGCCCGTTGCGCTCTTCGGGAATCGTGCCTACCTGAACGCGACCCTGGGTGCCTGGATTCAGCCGGAGGACCAGATGTTTCGCGGAAACCGGAACCGGCCCGGCGGGGAGTTCATCGCAGGCGTCGACGTGCCCGTCGCGGAGAGGTTGGAGCTCTATATGGAATGCGGTGCGAAGAGCGAAGGCTGGGTCGCGGGAAATGTAAGCCTTGAGCGCGATCTCCAGATGCGCGCGGGGGTAAGCGTTATCCTTTAGGGGTGCGGCTTCTTCGCGCGCTTGAAGTATTCCTCGAACAGCTCCTTGTCGATCTGGAGCAGGCGCGCGCGTATCTCCCTCATGTTGTCGAAATCGTAGTGCTGGAACTCGTAATAATCCAGCATCCAGAGGTACTTGGTAATGAGGCGCGGCGTGATATTGGTGCCGCGCACCTTTTCGGGCCCCAGCCCCTGGAAATTTTTTTCCAGGCTGTATATCTCCCGCTTGATGGTCTCCACCTGCTGGCTGTTGAGCTGGCGCTTCACGTAGAACACGTCCTCGGTATGCCCGTAGACGGGTATCCATTCGCGCGGGTCGATCGCGTCGGGACGCCGCTCCGCCACGATGAGCGTGAGGTCCGTGATCGGCGTGCATTTCAATAAGACCATGTCGATTTCCGAAGGGTTGAGAAAGAATGCCTCGCGGAAAAGCAGGAGGGACTTCGGGATCTCCTGCGCGTGGAAGTACGCCTCCCCGAGAATGGCGAGGAGCTTCGCGCTCGAACGGTACGAGCTCCTCGCGTATTCGAGCGTCTCTATCGTATGCTTGTATTCGCCCAGGGTGAGAAAACAAAGCCCCAGGTTCATGAGGAGATCGAAGTTGTCCGCGGTGCTCTCCTGTCCCTGGAACGCGGCCTTGTAATTTTCGGAGGCGGAAAAAAACACGTGGCGCATCGCCGCCCGGTACGCGTTCGTATCGGCGATCCCCTTTTCCGCCGCGTATTTCTTGAAGACCTCCCACTGGGTCATGAGGAAATCCGCGGTGTGCTTTCCCTTCTCGAGGCGGCGCACCTCGCCCGCGCGGTTCGCCCAGAACTTGGCCGTGCGGTACGCCTCGGCCAGTCCGGGGTACTCCGGGTTCTGGCCCATGAGCGAATCGATCCTGTTCACCGCGGCGGCGAACTCGCCCTGCTCGATGAGCTCGTATGCCTCGTTGATGCCGAGCAACAGCGGGTCGTCGGAAAAGGTGAGCTGACCGTTCTTGTCCATGGTCTAAAGCTCGATCCTCCGGTCGGGGTCGAGGTGGTGGCTGTTCTGGGTGAAGACGATCACCTGCCGGGTGCGGGCCGCGTGGCGAAGGATCGATTTCAATTTCTCCGCGCGCATGTCGTCCATGAACACGAACGGGTCGTCCGCGATGACCGGAAGGGCGAGCCCGGACTCGACCATCATGTCGGAAAGGCCGAGCTTCACCGAAAGGGCGAGGATATAGACCAGGGGGGCCGATAAACCCTCGGGTTCGACGCCGCTCGTGATGAGCCGGCGCACCTGATCCCGGTCGACCGCGGTGATGTACTGGTTGCCGGTGATATGGTTGAACTTGTCGAGCGTGGAGTCCACCAGCGCGTGCAGCCTCTCATCCTCCCTCTTCGCGATCACCTCGACGAATAATCCAAGGATGTAGCGCATCGCGTCGCCGTGCGCGCAAAGCTTCCGGTGCTTGTGCTGGAGCCTTTCCTTTTCCGCCGATGCCGCCCCCCGCTCCGCCGAGAAGTCGCCGCTCACCACGCTTTCCTCCTCCAGTTGCGTGCGCTGCCGGATGAGCGCGTCGCGCCGCCCGGTCTCCGCGGCGAGCTCGCGCTCCGTTACCGCAAGCAACTCGCTTATCGCATCCTCCGACGCGGCCGCCGGGTCGGGCACCCCTGCGAAACGGAGCGATTCATGAAGATCGGCCTTGGCGCCCGCGCGCCTGGATTCGAGGCCCGCCGCGTGTCCCTGCCGCTCCGCGCGCCACGCGTCGTCCCGGAGACCCTCACGGAGCTTGAAGAGGTCGAGCTGCTTTTCGGTGTAGTCGCCGTATTCTTCGAAGTATTGAAGCAGGATTTCGTATATCGACTCCAGCCTGTGGTCTTCCAGTACGATTTCGTTCTCGCGCAGGATAACCACGAGCCTCCCTTCAATCGATGATTTTCTCTGCCACAGGCCGTCCAGCGATGAGCGCCGGAAGGCGAGCATGAAGCGTGCGTAGAGGTAGCCGATAAAAGCGAGCGGAACGCCCAGCAGTACGGCCGTCAGGTAGCCTCGGACCCCGGCCGGAAGCGCGACGAAATTTCCCCTGAGGACCAGATAGGCGAGCGTGAGGGCGGAAAACACCGTGACACCCGCGTACAGGTGGGTCCGCCAGGCGCGTCCCGACCTGTCCATGTGAAACTTGTCGAGGGCGACGTGTACGTCCCGGATCTCCCTGTACGTCTCCTGGAGTTTTTTCAAATTCTGCCGCTTGGTGTCGGAAAAATCGCGGAACTGGGGGAACCGCGACCTGATCTCGAATTCGAGCTGTTCGATCTGCAGGCGCCGCGTTTCCTGTTCGCCCAGCTCCCCGGCGCACGAGCGCAATTCGGACTCCAGGAGGGTAAGCTGCTCCATGTCCGCGAGGGATTTTTCCAGCAGCTCCTTCCTGTGCTCCAGATCCCTCGTGGTCCGCTCGGACGAGGCGAGGTCCTCGTCGAGAATACTTCTTTCCCTGGCGAGCTTGCCCCCCTTGGACTGCTGCATGTCGAGTATCTGTATCTTCTTATCCGCGTCCTTGATGAGCATTTCGTGCCGGAGGATCTCGTTCATGAGAGGATTATGGACCTTCTTATCCATGTCCTCCGTCCCGAAATGGTCGACGATCTGCCGGTAGAGGGCGTAGAAACGCGACGCGTCGTCCAGGAACAGCGGTTTCAGATTCTCGTACCGGGGGGCCCCGTTCTGCATCGCGTCGGTGGGCGAGGGTATGAAGCACGCCGCCATATAGTCCGCGCATCCGACCCGCAGGTAGATTTCGTATAACGCCCTGTCGGCGTCCCCGGAGCCCAGTCCTTCGAGCACGCGGTCGGATACCGTTCCCGCGGCATCGTCGCAGGGAAGTCCGTGGTAAAGCGCGGTCTCCGCGCCCCCCGAGCGCCTGGTTATCTGGTAGAGCTTGTCGCTGTTGCGCGTGTACCGGTAGCTCGCGTCCCGGCTCTCCGCGTCAAGCTCGAGATAGAGATCGCTCCATGCCTGGTTTTTCAATACCTCCCCGCCGCGGGGACAACCCCAGATCGTTTCCACCAGCGCGCGCGAGACAAGGCTTTTCCCGGAGCCGTTGCGTCCGTAAATCACGGACAATCCCTCCGGCAGGTCGACCAGCCTGTTGCCGAACATGCCCGGCTTGGACACCATGAAGCGCGCTATCCTCACAGCCAGTCCTCCGGGGTATAGCGTGCGGTGAGGGCGATATCATGGAGGGTGCCGGCAAGCGTTTCGGAATCGACCGGTTCGGGGACCCCGCCGGCCGATACGCGCTCGCCCAGGAGGCGGAAAAACTCGCCGCGCAGCGATTTTTCGCCGGCATAGCCCTCTATTATCGTCCGGAGGCCGGGCACCGTTTCGTCGCGGATGATCAGGCGATGGTAGGCGCGGGAAAGCTTTTCCATTACGCGCCGATCCAGCTCGTAATCCCGCCGTCCCGTAAGGGTGCAGGTAAGAATGGTCCGCGGCGAAATCCCCTGGGCCAGCCGGGAGAGTATTTCGTCGGGTTTCACCGCGGCGCAGTCGAAGCTGATCGACTCGAGCCGTATCGAGTTAACCGCGAGGCGTTTGATCTGATATATCTCGTCGTTCTGTACCGAGATGGAAAGGACGAATCGATCTCCCGTTTCGTCCTCGCTGGTTGCCTCGGGACTCCCCGCGCAGGCGCCGATAATCCTGTTCCGGTACTTAAAGAGCTTGAAGAAGTGGAGGTGCCCCAATGCGTAGAAATCGAGACCCATGGCGCGGATATCGCTTTTCTTTAAAATGGGCGCACTGCCGGAATCGCCGTCCTCCCTGAGCCGGAAATCCGCGTGGAAGAGGCCCGCGTGGAAGCCCGGCTCATGGGTGCGCCGGAGGGACCGGATGAGATCGCCCCTCCCGGCGGGCGCGCCGTAGATCCAGATCGTCTGCCCTTCGCGCGAGACCGTGAAGCAGGAGTCGCTGCCCGACCCCGAAAAAAGGTGGCTCACGCCAAGCGTGGAAAGAAATTCCGCGGGTCCGCCCGATTCCCCGCATTCACGCTCCCCGGGTGAAAGAACTATCTCCACCCCGCGGGCGCGCAGCTCGGCGAATTCGGTGCGCGCCATTTCGAACGTGATATCGGATACCAGGGCGCCGTCGAAGAGGTCGCCCGCCACGAGCAGCGCGTCGTGCTCGCGCGCGAGCCCGCAAATTTTCCTGAACGTGCTCTGGCGCGCGGATTCGGGCACGGGTGAATGCTCGTCGCCCATTCCAAGGTGAAGGTCGGATGTCAGTAATATCCTAAACATTGTGTGTACCGGTAGAGAAGGTGATCCCCAGGCGCGCCGAAATTTTCTCTACATGCTCCCGAGTTTTTCTTGAAATGTCCATACTAATTTTATAGGGTGGGGCAATAATTGCACCCGATACGGGAGCACGCGGCGCACCCACCTCACGGCGCGTCCCTCACTCCGCCGCGGAGGGGGGCGCCTCTCTACAGTATCGGCATTCCGCGCGGCGGGCGTGATCCATAATTGGAAGATACGGCGGCATGGGAAAGATACTGGTAGTCGACGACAATCCATCCATCCTGAAATATGTCGAGGACATACTGGAGGGCTCGGATCGCGAGATCACCTCGTGCGGGGACGGCATATCCGCGCGTGATGCGTTCAGGGCGTCCAATTTCGACCTCGTAATATCGGACCTCGCCATGCCGGGAATCGACGGTTTCGAGCTTATCACCGAGATTCGTGCGATGGACCCGGACGTGCCCATCATCATCATCACCGGGGTGGGGGGCGTCGACGAGGCGGTGATGGCGATCAAGAAAGGCGCGAGCGATTTCGTGATCAAGCCGTTCCAGCACCAGGAGTTCCGCGTCAAGGTCGAAAAAAATCTCGAGTACTACAACCTCAAGAAGGAGGTCGAGCGGCTCAAGCGCGAATGCGGGGACAGGGACGGCCAGGCGATCGTCGTGGGGTCGAGCCAGATCATGAAGCGCCTGGTGTCGAATATACGGCAGGTGGCCCGCTCCAACGCGTCCATCGTGATCTACGGCGAGAGCGGCACCGGGAAGGAGCTCATCGCGAAGTCCATACACCGCGAGAGCGACCGGCGCGATCGCCCCTTCCTCCCGATCGACTGCAGCGCGCTCACCGAGACCATAATCGAATCGGAGCTCTTTGGCCACGTGAAGGGGGCCTTCACCGGCGCCGACCGCGCGAAGAAGGGATTGCTTGAGGAGGCCGACGGCGGGACGGTGTTCCTGGACGAAATAGGCAACCTCAACTGGCAGACGCAGAGCAAGCTCCTGCGCTTCCTCCAGGAGCGCGAGGTGAAGCCGGTGGGATCCAGCAAGGTGACCAAGGTAAACGTCAGGATTATCAGCGCCACCAACGCGAACCTGAGAAAAGAAATCGAAACGGGAAAATTCCGCGAGGACCTGTTCTACCGCCTCTCCGGGATCGAGCTGAACGTGCCGCCGCTGCGCGACCGGCTGGAGGACCTGCCCTATCTCGCGGAGCACTTCATCCGCAAGTACGCGCGCGACCTGGGGAAGGAGACAGCCTTCATAGACGGGGAAGCGATTGAAATTCTAATGAAGCGGGCATGGAACGGCAACGTGCGCGAACTCGAACACCTTATCGAGCACGCCATCGTGGTCGAGACGCACGAGCGCGTGACCGCGGCCACGATACTGCGCATCCTGCCCGAGCGCGCCGAGAATGTCGCGGGCAACGGTTCCCCTTCCATTGACGCGCCCCGGACCGACCTCGGGGAGGTCGTTGCCTCGTTTGAAAAGGGCCACATCCTGAAAGTGATCGACCTGGCCGGAAATAACCGCGCGCGCGCCGCCCGGATGCTGGGCATCAGCAGGAGCGTGCTCTACGAGAAGCTGAAGAAACACGGGATCGAGTGAATCGGTGCCTGGGCCTAATACTTAAAGTATCCCCCCCCCCCACGCAGTCCTCGAAATACGGTCTCTACATGTTGTCCGCAAGTTGTCGGCGTGTTAAATGCCATTTTTCCGCACCCCTTTTTCTCCTTCAAAATGCTTTTCTCTTTTTACGAAAACCCTATATTTAACTTGACAAATGTTAGCATATTTGCTAACTTCATATAATGAAACGAGAGATTCAACTGTATACAACTAATGATGGGAAATGCCCAATGAAAGAATTTCTCGATTCTTTACCAAGAAAGGTATTCCAAAAAGTTACGTGGGTTCTACAATTGCTTGTTGAACTCGAGAAAATTCCATCTACATACTTTAAAAAAATTGTTAATTCAGATAATATATGGGAATGTCGGATAGATTTTAGCTCAAATACATATCGCATCTTTTGCTTTTTTAAAAACGGATCAATAATAATTCTCACACATGGAATTATGAAGAAATCTCAAAAAACGCCACAAAGCGAAATTATGAAAGCTGAAGAATACAAGAAAGATTTTTTACGGAGGAACAAATGATAAAATTCAGCGACTACTTGGAAACCAGGCTTAAATCTGACACAAAGTTGGCAAATAAGTTCTGGGATGGATATGACAAATTTAAAATAGGGGTTATTTTAAAAGAGGCGCGTATTCAGGCAGGCCTATCCCAGGAGGAAGTTGCTAAGAAAATCCATACAACTAAAAGCGTTATATCTAGAATAGAAAATCATGCCGAAGATATAAGACTTTCGACATTGGATAAATTCGCAAAGGCTTTAAATAAAAGCATTCAAATATCTATTTTCTGATTTGGGCGGAAAAACGGCATATAACACGGCGTCATGTGTTTCGTCGTTGCGCTCCTCGGCCTCCGAGCCCAATATCAGAAGATGGGCGTTACGGCACATTTTCACCTCCGCTACGCCGCGGTGAAAACGTCGCATACGCCGGGCATGGTAAAGGCATATTGGTTGCCGGCGGATCGAACCGTCCAACGGGACGGTCGTATTTACATGATTAATTTTACATATTCAATGAATTATAGTTGACTCCGCCCGTCATTTTCCGATAACCTTCCCGCATCCACGCCATTGCATTACAGAGCTTACTCATTCCTGCTACAAAAAAAAACCGTGGAGGATGCTCTATGCTTAGCAAGATAGTTGTACGCACGTCGCACAGCGGCGGAATGCGCAAAACGGGTACCTGCCGAAGGAATACCCCCTCCCGTTCGTCCTGTCTTCTGAGATTTCTATTAATCGTTCCCGTCATTTTTGTCTTTATCCTTAACGTTTCCTGTTTTGGCGGTGGCGGCGGCAAGGATTCCGGCGATCCCGACCCCGGAAGCAGCTATACCCTGACCTTCAATGTTACTTATACCGATGCCGGGACGTATACAAGCGGGGACACGATATACGTAGAGCTCTACAAAAACCCAGCGGATATTGGCAACGTTGAAGCGGGCTCCTTCCAGGGGAAAAGAACGATTTCCTCCGTGAATGGAACGGTGAGCTTTGATCTGGCGGGCGGCACCTATTATGCCCTGCTGTATCTCGATAAGGACTCCGGGGGCTCTCTCTCGGAAGATGACTTTTATGTGATTTATAACAACCAGACCATAGAAGGAACGCCAACGGCCATAAACCTTTCCGAATCGAAAAGCATCGATATAAGCTTCAATAATGCCAATTCATATACCGAACCAGCATCAGGTCCGCTTAGTTTTAACCTTGCCTACACGGGAGCGCACTACGCAGCGGGTGATGATATTGTCGTAGAGGTCTATGACAACCCGGCAGATCTTGGCGACATTGGTGCGGATTCGTGGTGGGGTCTGGGACGGATAAGCGCCGCGACCGGGACGTGGAGCATCGATCTGCCTCCCGGAACCTATTATGCCATAACCTATCTTACGAAAAACGAGAATGAGTTTTTCGATTATGGCGATTATTACGAGATTTACGATAACAAGAACCTCGCGGGAGCGCCCACCGCGATACACCACTCCGGATCGACCGCCATCACCATAAGCCTCGATGATACCAACTGCTACACCGATCCATATAAATATCTCACGGTTAACTATGCGTATACGGGCACCCACTATACGTCCGGCGCATCAATCGATCTGGATGTTTATACCTCATCAATGACTTTAGTGGATAGCGACTACGCACAGGCAGCCTCGGGGAGCTTTCTTATGCGCGTGGATCCGGGGACCTATTATATCGTCGTATACCTGGACCTTGACAATAACTGGGAAATCGGCACGGGCGATTACTACGAGCTCTATGACGGCGTGAGCAAGACCGGTACGCCCACGGCCATTGATTTGAGTACTTCATCGCAAGAGGTTACTGTCAGCTTTGGGGACGCGTACCAGTGGTGAGCAGCCGGACATGGGGAACAGAAGCGCCGTAAGGCATAAAAACAGCTATTTCGCGGGGGAAAAAGATATGACGGGGAAACTAAACTCTGTAGCGCGCCTTTTTTGCCGGGGCATGCTTCTTTGCATGGCCGTATTTATGGCGGCCCCTTTGCTCGCCCAGACGGTGACGCCGGGCGGCACCTTTTCCCATTCATTGGATATTGAACTCCCGCCCGGGACCGCCGGCCTCATGCCGAAACTTTCCCTCGTGTACGATTCGGGAAATTCCGTAAACGGCAGGCTTGGCCTGGGATTCGACCTGCAAGGAATATCCTATATAACCCGTGATAATTCGCATCCCCTGCGCTACGACGGTACCGACCACTATACCACCGAATCGGATCGGCTGGTATGCGTGAATTCCGGCGAACGGGAATATCATACCGAGAACGAGAGCTTCGTTAAGTTTATAGAAAGCACCACAAGGACCGGTGACGGGCCCGAATCGTGGACGGCCTATTCGCCCGACGGAATGCTCCTCTTTTATGGAACGACCGGGGATTCGCGCATTGAGGCGCTCGACCAGGACGGCTCGGTGCGTGTGTGGGCCCTGTCGCGGGTGGAGGACGCCCACGGCAACTACTATACGATCGAGTACGACGAGCGGGACGGCGAATGGTACCCTACAAGGATCGTGTATACGCGCGGCGACGATATCTCCGAGTACCGCGTGATCGAGTTCTCCTACGAGGGGCGAAGCGATACGGTCATCAAGTACGATTTTGGCACCCGCGTGGAGACGCTGCTCCGGCTTCGCGAAATCTCCATCCACACCGGCGTCACGGAAATCTTTTCCCTGCAGACCGGCGGCGACCTGGTCCATCGCTATGAGATAGAATACGCGCCGGTAACGGAAAGCCGCGTGGAGCGGATTCGCGAATTCGACGCAAACAATGAAGAGCAGCCGTCAACCACGCTGGATTGGGAGGGCGACGATACGCTCGCGTATGACGGATACTACGAAACTATTGCACATTCGCTGGTGAACGGAAGAAAGCTCGTCACCGCGGATTTTGACGGCGACGGCGTGACCGACGCGATGAGTTATAGTGAAAACACGTATTCCTCCGGCGGAGATCCTGAAACGAGCACCTACTGGACGAGATTTGAAGGCTTTCGCTGGCATATCAACGATATGCCGGTATTTGGCTCCCTTCACTTTAATCACTACTCAAACGGTACAATCGCCCAAAATATGGGAGACGATGGAGTAATTGAAACCGGCGATTGGAATGCGGACGGCAGAACCGATCTCCTTTGGTATAATACCGCGACGGGCCAGAACGTCTGGTTTATCAATCAGGGTATATCGGGATCCACGCTGGTATTTACAGTCGTGGATGACCTCGTTTCCAGAAATATCGTCCACAAAAATGGCGGAGCCGTTATCCAGGGGGATTGGAACGGTGACGGACTCACGGATATTATGTGGTTCAATAGAGGGTCCGGCTCCAACTACTGGTATCTCAATAAATGGAACGGGACTTCTCTCGTTTTTGCCCAGATCAATCCCCTTGATCCCATATCCCGCGAGGCAATCAATGACGACGGCGTGTTGTATGCCGGGGATTGGAACGGCGACGGCCTCACCGATGTCATGTGGATTCAGAATTGGAGCGGAAAGAACCGTTGGTACATCAACCGGGGGTTGGCTCCCGCATCGAACGGCATATCCTTTGATTCTTCGCCGAATCCCATTTCGGGCGGCATTATCGATGATGGCGGATTTTATATTGTCGACTGGAACGGCGACGGCCTCACCGACGCCGTATGGTATGGAAAAGTAAATCATACTTATTATACAAGGTGGTTTGTCAATAAAGGAATGCATTCATCGGGTATTTCTTTCGACTTTTATTCCGGGCCAAACGGAGGCGCCGTAATTCCAGATCCCGCCATTGATGACCCGGTAGGGGCGCACTTCTTTTTTGCCGACTACAACGGCGACGGGCGCGGGGACGCACTCTGGTATAACAATTGCACCGGCGATATGTCGTATTGCGGCGCCAACCGCTTCTTCACGGTTGACAGGACCTCCGGCGGACATTTGTACGCGGGCCGCCGCCTTGTTAACGGCGCGGACCCGATCGATCATGAGGCGATTGACGAGCACGGTGGCCTTCGCTTTGGCGACTGGAACGGCGATGGGATTTTGGATCTCATGTGGTTCAACAGTGATGATAAAGGGAAAAACCGCTGGTATGTCAATTCCATAAAGAGGCCGCGGATACGTGAGGTGCATACCGATAGCGGGGCGGTATTCAAGGTCGAGTACAAATCGTCGGTGGAAATCGCGGCTGCACCCTACGCGTCGCAAAAACAGTATCCGTACGCCCCCAACCCCGCCCCCCGGATGCTCGTCTCCAGGACGACCACCGGCGACGGCAGGGGCGCGGAGTACACGAAGTCGTACCAGTACGGCCAGGCGTTCGTGAAGCTGGGACCGCCTTACGCGCGCACGGACCTGGGGTTCTCATGGGTCCGGGAAAACGACGAGGGCGCAGGCACCTACACGGTGAGCGAGTACGAGCAGGACGACGCGGCGCTGGCCGGCGCCGTGAAAAAATCGGTGACCTGTCTTGCAAACGGCACGCCGTTACGCGAACACACCTATTCATATTCACATCTCAATTCCGTAGAAACGCGCTTTAACGGCGTCGCATGCGTGCGGCCCTCGGGCGAGCGGGAGATGGCCTATGAAGGGGGAGCGCCGCTTTTCACAAGCGAAAAAAGCTTTGAATATAACGAGTACGGCGCGATAACAAAAAGCGTCGAAAGCGACGGCACGGCAACGATTGTGGCCGATTATACCTATGACATAGACGAGTCCGCGTGGCTTCTCAGCCGCCCCAGGGAGGTGAAAAAGACCTCCAATGGCATAATTCTCGTATGGGACCGATACACCTATGCGGGGACGCTTATCACACGGAAAGAGCGCTATCTGAATGAAGCGACCTGGGTGGTGACCTCATACGAATACGACGGACACGGAAACCCCATCATTATCACCGATCCGCTTGGCGTCGCCACACATATTGGATATGACGAAACGTATAAATGCTTCCCCGTCGTGATCACGAACGCGGCAGGGCATACCTTAAAGCGCGAATACGACGCGAGGTTCGGAAAGATCGCGTGGGAAGAGGACGCGAACGGCAATCGTACGAGCAATGAATATGACGGATTGGGCCGTCCCTTGAAATTAATTGAACCGGGCGATTCCTGGACGCGTTCATGGGTGTACCATGAGATGGGAAATCCTGCCGCTCAATATGCCGAAGAGCGGGTGAAAGATGACGCATCCCCCCTGGGATACCGTGCGGCGGAGACCTATGTTGACGGGCTTGGCCGTGAATATAGAAAAGTGACCGTATTTGCCGGTGACAGCGCCGCCGACCGCTATAAGCAGACAGTCGAAAAGGAGTACGACGCCGCGGGCCGGGTAAGCCGCGAAAGCGTTCCTTATATAACAGGCTGCGATACCCCGCGATATACCGTGTATCAGTATGACGCCCAGGGCCGTGTAATGCGCAAGACCCATCCGCAGGGGAACGGCTACATATTCGAGACCTTCGCCTATGAGGCGGCGAACGGCCGGCTCAAGGTAACCCGTAGTGACGTAGTGGGCAATGCCCACGTTACCGAGTTCGACGCGGCCGGAAACATGCGGCGCCGAGAGGACCCGCTCGGGGCATTTATCAACTATGACTATGACCCGCTCCGAAAGCTGGTCCGGACGACCGACGCGAAGGGGAACGTGACGGCGATTACCTACGACGCGCTGGGCCGGAAGACCTCGATAAAGGACCCCAATACGGGATTATGGACCTATTCTTATGACAATGCCGGAAGGCTCGTCGTCCAGACGGACGCGAGGGAAGTCGCGCTCGCGAGGACCTACGACGCGCTGGGACGGGTCACGCGTGAGAATTCATCCGACGGAACCATAGATACGCACTTCTCCTATGACGATACCGCGAAGACGAACGCGAAGGGAAGACTCACCGGCGTCACCGACGAAACCGGGGACACGACCTTTGCGTACAATGCCAAAGGGCAGCCCTCCGCGACGGTGAAGACCATTGATGGCATGGACTTCGCCTTTGGGATGGAATACGACAGCCAAAAGCGCCTTACCAAACTCACCTACCCGGACGGAAAAGCGGTCGAGCGGCGCTATTCCAGTCATGGCTTCCTCAAAGAGGTCCTTCATGAGGGCGAATCAATAGTACAATATGGAAGGGCCGAGGGTGAAACCTCAAACTGGTGCACGTCGCGCGTGGTGAAGCGCCGCACCGGCAACGGCGTCGAGACCGCGATACACTATAACGAGGAGACGCTGCGCCCGACCTCCATTACCTCTTCGAGAGTGGATTCCTCGAACCAGAACATAATCCTGGAGCAGGTGAACTATTCGTATGACAACGCGGGCAATATCACCGCCCTGGAGGACGTGCAAACGCCCGCCAATACGGAACGCTACGACTATGACGCGCTGGGAAGGCTCACGAGGGCGCAAGGCGCGTACGGCGACCGGAGCTACGCTTACGACACGCAGGGCAACCTCACGCAAAAGGACGGCTACACGCAGGGGTATTCCGATCCGCTGCACCCGCACGCCCTCACGAGCGATGGGCGCGGGAATACCTATGCCTACGACGCGAACGGCAATATGACTACCCGCAAACGGCGGACCCTCGCATACGACGCGAAAAACCGGCTTGGCTCGGTGGGGGTGGGCGCGGTAAAACTCAGGGAATATACCTACGATTACAGCGGCTTCCGCGTGAAGAAATGGAACGTGGACGGAAGCACCCTGTATAATATAAACGGCCTCTATGAGGTTGCGAAGGCGCTCTTCACCAACAAGGAGATGAAGTACGTGTACGGCATGGAGGGCGATCTCGCGGCCCAGGTCCCGTCACGGGGCGGACAGGGGGCGCGGATAGGCTTGTTCGGCATTAAAAAGAACATGTATAACTGGCAAAGTCCGGAAGGGCTTGCCCTCAAACTGTACGCAACCACCCGTTCCCTATTGGTGGAGGACTCGCGGAACTATCACGCGATGATGCAGATACTGCTCGCGCTCACGCTCATGGGATGCGGCGGGCTCTTCGTCTATACAGTCGGCTTCCGCAAAAAGCCCTTCGAGATCGCCTTTCCGCAGCTCGCGCACGGGGTACCCATCGTGCTCGCGCTTTTCATCGTCACCTTTGGCCTTACCGGTTGTGAAATCCTCATTCCCGGCGGCAATCCCGACACGGAAATAAACTATTTCCATCCCAACCACCTGGGCTCGGTGAAGATGGTCACCAACAGCGGCGGCGAGGTCATCGCGAATTACAAATACGCGCCCTACGGCGAATTGTTAACCGCATATTCCAGCGGCACCGATGTCTCAAAGTACAAGTACACGGGCCAGGAGGAGGACGAGGAGACCGGGCTGTACTATTATAAGGCGAGGTTCTATGACCCGGCGGTGGGGAGGTTTGTGAGCGCGGATACTATAATGCCGGACGCGAAAGACACCCAGGCTTTCAGCCGTTACGCGTATGTCAAAAACAATCCGATGATTAACGCGGATCCGACAGGGCATTTATTTGTTTTGTTTCATGCGATGGTAACACTAATTGCCTACCCTGTCATTGCGCCTGCCTTGATAGCGAAGAGTATCGCAAATATAATAAAACATCCAATGGACTGGAAAGCATGGACGAGTCTGGTAATAGACATGCAGCCGGGAATGCTTGCTCATTTATCAATGTGGCCTGATATTTATGATTATTTTAGTAGAAACAAAGACCAAACAAAGCACGCTACATTAAAAGAACATGAATCCAAAGAAAATGGAGACAAGGATTTTTGGAATTGGTGGGAAGATCAGGAATTCGATTTCTATAAAATCCACGCTGCACAGGACAGGGCCACGTCTTCTCACTACCATAAGAAATATAGAGGAATGACCAGTGCTCATATGTTGGGAGATATATCACCCTTATCAATACTCTATGCGTCAATAAACACAATACGGGTAGGATATGGGATGAAACCCCTTGGTTACTCGCATTATGAGAAACAATTTCCGCCGACATTGATTGCGCTCGTTGCCATACCTGTTATATTCGTAAATAATAATCGTGTGGAGGATTGGATGAATGAAGAAAAACACGACCTGGACCTAGCGTTAATGATAAGTGTGGTAAATGATTGAAGGAGTCGTGAGTACCGTGAAAAGGACAATGATTGTCTTCCAATTATTATACAGTATCATATGCGGAAGTGTGCTAGTTTATGGAATTGAGAATGAGACTAATTTCACGGAAAAGAAGATAGAGAATAAATCGTTTTCAAATATTAAGCTCCCGCCTCACAGAACAAGTGTAACTTGGAGTGCATTTGATCAAATTATCGACAGTGCATATGATGATGGATATTTACCCAAAGTTTATGACATATTTCTCGCAAATCATTTAAGCTTCTCATACGATTATTTATGGGAAAAAATCTTTCTAGGATGCGGTTTAAATATTATGGGGGGATCGAAATGGCTTAATGATACTAGTCCAGACTATATTGGCAATACTCAGATTTCTTCAAAGGGATTTAATGTTTTTTATGCGACTGCAAACGCGGGCTTTCAAGCAATGCCGAAAAATAAACATTATGGGATTCAGCTTTATATTAATCTTGGATATGGTGTATTTTTTGAACGTCACTGGTACCAGACCGCGGAACAGGATCCAATTACATTACAGTTGAGGTGGAGCGGGGAAGAGGAAGGAGACATCAGGTGGGGCAATGGTTTTGTACTTGGCACCGGCATTTGTTTACCCTTTAGATTCTGGGAGGCGAATCTATTTATTGCCCCTTACGCGGAGATCGTGCGGTTGCCGGAGATGAAGTACTTTGCGACCAAAGGGTCCAGTCACCCCATCGTATTCTCCACCGGGCTCAAGATCGATTATTTTTTCAACAGTGAAGGATTGCTGGAGTCGTGGATTGGGCCGTAAAATAGCATAAATAGGGTCACTATCATGCGCAAACACGCGGGCATGGGTATTCCCGGCATGAAACCGCGTGGATACTCATACTTTACGAAACAATACTTCCGCCGTTTTTGATTGGGAGGGCCTTTCGGAATCCTGGTTTGGGCCTTAGCTGCCATCGTTAAGATTATATCCGACATCGCAAAAATAAGCTCTTTGAAAAGCCTCAGTAATCTGCGCGAATAGACAATTCTCCACGGTTTTTTTGAGCATCAGCCGGGGACAAGCGCGACGTCCCCTTGCGACGCTGTTCAAGCGGGCGGCTCGCCACGGTCCCGCGTTTTTTGTGTTGACGCACGGGACACGCGCTATGATACACTGTGGCCAGCGTACTGGCTGGACCAGATCATTTTCCGAAAGCGAATGGTACTGTGAAATGGCGACCTACAAGATAGACGGTGCGAAATTTTCCTCGATCGAGGAGCTCAAGGAATCGCTGTGGCCCCTTTACGAGGGGAAGATGAGCCGCGAAGAATTCGAAAAGTACGTGAAGGACAACGCGCAGAAGGTCGAGTAGTCACTCCTCGCCGCACAGCAGTGTCACGGCCTCGCTGAATCCCGCGGGTCCGGCCTCCGCCGTCTTGATCACCTCGAAACCGCAATCGATATACGAGCCGTCGTGCCTGCGCACGAGCACGGGCATGGTCACCGCGCGCAGGAGCGGAACGTCGTTTTCGCTGTCGCCGATACCGCCGCTTTCCAGGGAATCCCATCCCCAGGTCCTCAAATAATACCCGATGACGCGCCGCACCGCCTCGCCCTTGTCCGCCCCCTTGCCGATCAGGTGGTAGAAGCGCCCGCCGCGCGTGACGACGAGCCCCAGGCGCGCGACCCGCGCGCTCGCCGATTCCAGGTCGATACGCGCCGCCGCGTCCGGGACGATGAAGGGCATCGAGGCACGCCGCATCTTCGCGAGGCGCACGCGTTCGGGGGTGAGCCCCGTACGCGCGGCAAGCTCCCCGTCGTCCAGGTCGCCTATGGGCGTGATCGCGAATCCCAGGGCCTCCTCCACGGCGGGAACCGCGGCGCGTATCTCTTCGAAGGGGATGCCGAGAATTTCCACGCTGAACTCCTCGTCACCCGAGGGTTCGACCCAGGCGATGCCGCCCCCGTTCTCGAAGATGAACGGGGAGTGAAGGGAAAGCTCCGCGTGCAGGGCCGCCATCTCGGGAAAGGTTTTGCTGGACACCATCACGAGCGGGATGCGGAGCGCGCGCACCAAATCGAGGCCCGGGAGCGCGCGCTCGTAGCTGTAGGTGGCATGATCCAGGAGCGTGCCGTCCAGGTCCGTGAAGATTATCTCCGCCGGCTTCTTCGTCATTGGGTTTCCTTTTTCTTTAAAAGGAACTCGACGCGGCGGTTTCGCCGCTGGTTTTCGGCGCTCGTGTTCGGCAGGAACGGGGCGGTTTCGCCCATGCCCCTGAACGTAAGCCGCTTCTTGTCGATCCCCTTGTCGACCAGGTAGTCCATCACCGATTTCGCACGGTCCTCGGAGAGACGGATATTGTATTCCTCTTCGCCGATATCGTCGGTGTGGCCCTCGACCAGGACGAAGTAGTTCTCGTACTTCTCGAGGATGTCGACGACCCTGTTCAGGATGGGGCGCGCGCCGGGGGTGAGCCCCGCGCTGTCGAAGGCGAACTCGATGTTGCTGATGCGGATCTTTAAGCCCCGCTCCGTGACCATCACCAGGACGTCCACCGGGAGCTTGAGCCGCGGGGCGCGGGCGCGGTTTCCGGCGAGGTCCACGGCCTCGAACTCGATGAAATAGTCGACGGCGGATTCCAGCACCTCGTTCTTCTCACTCAGGCCGTCCCACACAATCTCCCGGGCCGGGATGCCCTTCCCGCGAAACTGCTTGAAGGGCTCGTTCGCGGCCGAAAATATCGTTATGCGCCAGTCGTCGATGCCGGTCTCATCCTGGAGCCCGGGCCTGAGCACGAGGGTGTCGTTTTCCCCGTCGGCGTCGGGCGAGAAGGGGGAGGGGGAGAATTTGATCGAGATGTCGGGCGCGGTGCCGTCAAGGACGAGCTCCTTGGTGAACGACGCGGGCGCGTTCCCGCTCGCGAATCTGGTGCGCAGGCTGTAAAAATATTTCCCGTTCGCGAGTGGCGTGCCGCCCGCGTCCCTGCCGTCCCACGCGACAAGGTTCTCGAACGCCGCGCCGAAAAATTCCCTGAGGGGCTTGCCTTCTTTGTCCGCGATGATGACCCTCCAGTCATCGAGCCCTTCGGTTTTAGAAAGCGAAAGGAAGAACTTCATCTCCCGCTGCAGGGGAATGGAAAAGTACTCGAGGGAGGCGGTGATATCGGCGCTCTCGAAGGCCCGCGTGAGGGAGATGTTTTTGAGCGTCCGTTTCACGGCGTTGTCCGCCCCGTCCCGGGACTCGACCGCGAGCGTGTAAATGCCTTCCGGCGCATCGGCCCCCGCGTCGTCCTTGCCGTCCCATGAGAGCATGGCCGGTATCGCGTCTCCCTTCCAGGTGAAGCTTCGCACGGCGCGGCCGGATGCGTCCGCGAACACCGCATGCCACTCGTCGGCGGGCGCGGACGAGAATACCTGTTCCACGACGAGCTCGTCCTTCCGTCCGTCGCCGTTGGGCGAGAAGAGCAGGTCGGCGGCCTTCAGCTCGATCGCGGGGGCCGTGTTGTCCACGATGACCGATCCCGTGCGCGCCTTGGAGATATTGTCGAACTCGTCCCACACGATGAACGCATAATCGTAGCGGCCGTCCGGCACCGTGCGCCCCTTCGAGTCGGTGCCGTCCCAGAGTATCGATTCGGGGACGATCATGGATTCCTGCGTGCGGACGATGCGCCCGAGCAGCGCGAAGGGAGAGGCGCTCTCCTCCATGTCGCGGTCGGATATGCGATATTCGCGGACGAGCGCCCCGTCCTGGGCGGTTATCTGCAGCCGCCACCCCTTGATGGCGCTGCGGTCGCGCACCACGGTCGCGAAGCGCACGTAGTCCTTGCTGCCGTCGAAGTTGGGCGACATGTAGCGGTCGGACGCCGTGATTCCCGTCCTGGGGGGTTCGCGGTCGAGCTCCCCGAACTGCAGGGACAGTCCCACGTAATGCGCGAAGTCCGATTCGCGGTGATACGCCATCGCGTAATCGAGACTTATCGCGTACGCCTGCGACTCCAGGCGGTACCCGGCGCCCATCGTGAAGCTTCCATAGGACAATTCATTCGGGAGGGACATGCCCGTCCTGAGCGCCCAGTTCCCGAAAAGCAGCGCCTCCAGGCCGAACCTGAGCGCGCGATCCTGGACATTACCGAATATCCACATCTCGTTCATAAAGCTTATTGTAAGAATATCGTTCTTATAGAAGCCCATCCGGTAGCCCGCCCCGGCCGTGTTCAGGTCGGCCGTGTCGCCCAGCCCGCCCGGGTGCGGGCCCACCCTGCCCGATAACGCGAGCGCCGGATCGTAGATGCCGAATCCGCCGCCCGTGCGGTAGGGCACACCGTATACAAAACCAAGAGACGCCCCCGGGTATGTCCCGTTCCCGCCGGGACCGCGCATGGACACGCCGCTTACCGCCAATCCCGCCTGGAGATTGCGCGTGAGCCGCTTCGCGCCCCCCAGCGAAAATGAGTACGCCTTTTCGATGTCGGGCGAACCGGGAACGGATATTCCGGAGAACGCAAACCCGAACGACCCGTACGCGGTGGGATAGGCGGCGGCCAGCGCAGGGTAGACCATGTCGCCGTCCACGCCGCCGTATGCCGTCGAAAGGGCGAAACGCTCGGCCGCCGCGATAGACGCCGGATTTACAGAGAAGTACGAGAGGCCGGGGGAGGCGATGCCGGTAAGCCCCGCGCCCAGGGACGCCGGGGAGTTTCCCCCGAGGAGCAGGTCGCGGCCGCGCTCGTCGAATCCCCAGGCATGACCAAGCAGGGCCGGGATGAGAAGCGCCGCGCAGGCGGCGCGCGGAAGGATTTTCCGCATCCGGGGTATGGGGACCGATATTTTCATTATGGCAGATATGACTCCTTTTCTCACCTTGCAGGCCTCTCGCATGTCCTGAAAGGAATATCATCGTGTATCGGCGCGTCAAGATGTTTTACCTGGGCGCGGCGGCCTTCCGCGGGCGGCTAAAAAGGGTTGACCTTCGCGCGCGCAGGAATTCTACTTGGGGAAATGCCGGGCCGCGATGAATATTTAACTGTACAATCGGCCCCCGAGAAAAATATAAATAAATGACAACAAAATTTGTTTATTTGTCAAGCCGTGGTAAAGATTAATACCAGAGAGAGGGCGGATCGACAGCCTCGTCAACAAGGAGGAGCGCCGTGACGAGCGAGCACCTGCATCCCAAACTCGAGGAGCTCCGCAAGGACTTCCCTGAAAAATTTTTGCCGACTCAGGAAATATTCAAGCGTGTCCACAGGGGAAACAGGATATTCATAGGGACCGCCTGCGCCGAACCGCAGTTCCTGGTACAGTCGCTCGTCAATTACGCGGAGTCCTACCCCAAGGCGTTTTTCGACGCCGAGGTCATCCAGGTGTGGACCCTGGGCGTCGCGCCCTACACCGACCAGAAATTCAAATCTAACTTCCGGCACAACTCGTTTTTCGTGGGGGACAATACCCGCAAGGCGGTAAACGAGGGCTTCGCCGATTATACCCCCATCTTCCTCTCGCAGGTTCCCGGGCTTCTTCACCGGCACCTGGTCGAGATCGATGTGGCGCTCATCCAGACCTCCCTGCCCGACGATCACGGCTACCTTTCCCTGGGGATAAGCGTGGACATCGTGAAGGCCGCGGTAGAGAACGCGAAGCTGGTAATCGTCCAGGTGAACGAGGCAATGCCCCGCGTGCACGGCGACGGCTTTCTCCACGTGAAGGACATCGACTTCCTTGTGCCGCATAACGAGCCTCTGCTCGAGTTCAACGTCGAGGTGCCCGACGAGATCGCGCAGAGCATAGGGACGCACGTGGCGAAGATCGTCCAGGACGGGGACACCATCCAGGTGGGGTACGGCAGCATACCCAATGCGGTGATCGCCAATTTGAAGGAGAAGCGCCACCTTGGGGTGCATACTGAGCTCCTCACCGACGGCATCGTTGACCTGATTCGCTGCGGGGCCGTGGACTGCACGAAAAAGAATTTAGACCGGGGGAAGGTGGTCACCGCCTTCTGCATGGGGAAGCGGTCCACCTACGAGTTCCTGCACGACAATCCAAGCATCGAATTCCGTTCGATAGAATACACCAACGACCCGCTCACCATCGCGCGCATGCGCAACCTCACGGCCATTAACGCCGCCCTCCAGATCGACCTCACCGGGCAGGCGACCTCCGAATCGATCGGGCCCGTGTTTTACAGCGGGATCGGCGGGCACGCGGACTTCATGCGCGGCGCGGTGCTCGCGCCGGGCGGCAAGACCATTCTCACCATCCGGTCCACCTCCAACGACGGGCAGTTCTCGCGTATCGTCCCCTTCCTCTCGGAGGGCGCCGGCGTTACGCTGGGGCGCGGGGACATCCATTACGTGGTGACCGAATACGGCATCGCCTACATGCACGGGAAGAACATTCGCGAACGGGCGATCAACCTCATCTCGATCGCGCACCCGAAGTTCCGCCCCTGGCTCATCGAGGAGGCGAAGCGGGTGGGGCTCATCTACAAGGACCAGGCCTTCATCCCCGGCAAGAAGGGCGAGTACCCGGAGATTTTCGAGACCTACCGGACCACGCGCACCGGCGTCAAGATATTGCTCCGGCCCGTGAAGATGAGCGACGAGCCCATCCTCAAGGATTTCTTCTATTCGCTCTCCGACCGCAGCACCTATCGGCGCTTTATTTCCACGCGGCAGGACATGACCCACGAGCGCCTGCAGGATTTCGTGATCATCGATTACACCCGCGAGATGGTGATACTCGCCATCGTGGAGCATTTACAGAAGGAGATCGTGGTGGGCGTGGCCCAGTACGGGAAGCAGGAGCACTCGCACTCCGCGGAGGTCGCGATCGTGGTCTCGGACGAGTACCAGAACAAGGGGATCGGTACGGAGCTCCTGTCCTACGTCACCTACCTCGCCCGGAAAGAGGGTCTGCTGGGTTTCACCGCCGAGGTGCTCATGGAAAACAGGCCCATGCTCCACCTCTTCGAAAAGATGGGGTTCATCATAGAAAGGCACAGCTCGGCGGGCGTGTACGAGTTGAAGCTCCAGTTCAGGGGAGAGGCGTCATGAAACGGGAATCGAAGATCCGGTCTCTTTTCGAACCAAAGTCGATCGCGGTGATCGGCGCATCGGCCAAACCGGGGAAGATTGGATTCAGCGTGGTGCGCAACATCGTGGAGGGCGGGTTCCGCGGAAAAGTATATCCCGTCAACCCGCAGGGCGGCGAGATATTCGGGCGCGCCGTATCGAAGAGCGTCGCGGCGATCGGCGAGCCGGTGGACGTCGCCTCCATTATTGTGCCGGCCAAGCTCACCTTCGACGCCGTCCGGGACTGCGCCGACAACGGGGTGAAAAACATCCAGATCATCACCTCGGGCTTCTCGGAGATAGGCGAGGTCGAGCTCGAGCGTAAAATCGTGGATTACGCGAAATCGCGCGGGGCCCGCATACTCGGCCCCAATATATTCGGGGTATATTCCGCGACATCGCATTTCAATTCCACGTTCTCGGCGTCGTCCATCACGCCCGGGCACGTCGCGATCCTCACGCAGAGCGGCGCGCTGGGAATCGCCATGATCGGGAAGACCGCGGTCGAGAACATGGGACTTTCGACCATCGTGTCGATCGGCAACAAGGCCGATATCGACGAGGCCGACTGCCTCGAGTACGTGATGGAACAGGAAGAGACGCGCGCCATTCTCATGTACATCGAGGGGGTGAAGGACGGGGAGCGACTCATCGAGAAGGTGCGCGAGGCGACCTGGAAAAAGCCCATCGTGGTCGTGAAGTCCGGCCGCTCGAAACGGGGGGCGCTGGCGGCGGCCTCGCACACGGGCTCGCTCGCCGGGTCCGACGAGATTTTCGACGCGATCATGCGCCAGTGCGGCGTGCTCCGGGCGGAGTCCCTGCAGGAGGCGTTCGACTGGTGCAAGTTCCTCGCGGGTGCGCCCGCGCCCAAAGACCTGAGCGGGGTGATCGTGACCAACGGCGGCGGGGTAGGGGTGCTCGCCACCGACGCGTGCGAGAAATTCGGCGTGGAGCTTTACGACGATCAGGCGGTGCTCAAGGAGGTCTTTGGTCCCGCGACGCCGGATTTCGGCTCCACGAAAAATCCGGTGGACATTACCGGGGGCGCGAATTCCGGGTCGTACGACCTCGCGCTCTCGGCGCCGGCCGCACACCCGGCCATGCACTGCACCATGGCGCTCTACTGCGAGACCGCCACGTTCGATTCGGAAAACCTCGCGCCCATGATCCGGGAGACCTATCGGAAACACATGGAGGCGGGCAAGCCCGTCGTCTACGCGATCGTGGGGGGCGCCCCGGTCGAGAACGCGATCACGAAGCTGCGCAGGGAGAACGTGCCGGTGTACGGCGACACCTACAGCGCCATCTCCTGCATGGGCGCGCTGCATCGCTACCACCGGTACAACCGCGAGCGTGACGACGCGATCGATACCGCCGATATCGACGCCGCCGCCATCAATGCGGTTATCGACGCGGCGCTCGCGGACGGGCGGGGCTTCCTGCTCGCCAACGAGGGACAGTCCGTGATGCGCGCGGCGGGTATCATCATTCCCGGCGCGGCTATCGTGAAGGGCATCGAGGACGCGGTCGCACAGGCGAAGAAAATAGGGTATCCCGTCGTCATGAAGGTGGTCTCGCGCGATATCCTGCATAAAAGCGACGCGGGCGGCGTCGCGCTCGATATCGAAAACGACGAAGAGGTGATCGACGCCTACCAGGCCATTATCAGGAATTCACGCGCCTACAAGCCCGACGCCGTCATAGACGGAATAGAGATCTGCGAAATGGTCGAAAAAGGCACGGAGCTCATCGTGGGCGCGCGGCGCGACGTGCAGATGGGGCCCATCGTCATGTGCGGGCTGGGCGGCATTTACGTCGAGGTGATGAAGGACGTGGCGTTCCGGGCGGCCTCCCTCTCGCGCGGCGAGGCGCTCAAGATGCTCTCGGAGGTGCGCTCGTACGCGCTCCTGCTGGGGGTCCGCGGCGAAGACCAGAAGGACATAGAATCCGTGGTCGATACGATAATCAAGGCGGCGACCATCATACGAAAGGTGCCGCGCATTACGGATATCGAGATCAACCCGGTGGTCGTGTACGAGAAGGGACGGGGACTCAAGGCCGTGGACGTGCGCATACTGATACGCAGGGAAATGTGAGAGCGCGGGACGCGGAGGCGCCCATCACATCATGAGCAAGGAGCGGGGTATGAACAAACTGGTGATCGCATCGACGAGGGAAAGCGCGGGGAAGACGAGCCTCATCGTGGGGCTCGCGAAGGCGTCCGGGAAGGAGTTCGGCTACATGAAGCCCTTTGGCGACCGGCTGCTCTACCGGAAGAAGAGGCTATGGGACTACGACGCGGCCCTCATCACGAACGTGCTGGGCATGCGCGAGAGCCCCGAGGAGATCACCATAGGCTTCGAACACTCGAAGCTCCGCTATATGTACGACGCCGAGCGCGTGCGCGGGAAGCTGAACGAGCTCATCGCCGTGCTCGGGAAGAACAAGGAGGTCCTGTTCATCGAGGCGGGACGCGACCTGTCCTACGGCGTGTCAGTGGGGCTGGACGCGTTTTCCCTCGCCGCGTCCGCCGGCGCGGCGCTCGTGCTTCTCGTCTCGGGCTCGGACGACACCATCGTGGACGACATCATTTACGCGAAGCGATTCGTCGACGCGGCGAAGACGGATCTTAAAGGCGTGATCATCAACAAGGTTCACGATATCGAGGACTTTACCGCGACCTACCTTCCCTTCATCGAGAGGACCGGCGTCAAAGTCCTGGGCATGATCCCGTACCGGACGGAGCTGCGTAATTTTTCGGTGGGCTACCTCTCGGAGTGCCTGTTCGCCAAGGTAATCGCCGGCGAGAGCGGGCTGGGCAACGTTATACGGAACATATTCGTGGGGGCCATGTCCTCGAGCGAGGCCCTGCGCAGCGCGCAGTTCAACAAGCCCGAGCGATTCGTGATCACGAGCGGGGACCGCAGCGACATGGTGCTCGCCTCGATGGACGCGAACACCGTGGGGATATTGCTCACCAACAACATCCTGCCGCCCTCGAACATCATCGCGAAGGCGAGCGAGCTCAACATCCCACTCCTCCTCGTGCCGTCCGACACCTACCAGGTCGCGCGCCAGATCGATACCATGGAACCGCTCCTTACCAGGGACAACACCGCGAGCATCGCGCTCGTGGCCGACCTGGTGCGGCAGTACGTGAAGGTGGACGAGATCATTTGAGCGGCATCGGGGGGACCGATACTCGTACGGGTTTCGGACGCGCCCTTGCAGCGGCGGCGCTCCTCGCGCTCACGCTCGACTGTTCCTCCCGGAGCATCTCCAGCCTCGCCCAGGCATATCGGTCGTTCCATACCCGGTTCGGGGAAATGATCGTCGCGGAATTTTCGGAGCTGGTCGACGGCGCGCTCGCGTATCGGAACTCCCGCGGCCGGTGGCCGGACGACGGCAGCGAATTGCGCACAACGCTCATGTCGCCGGATCGCCCGAGGCTCCGCTATCGCTACCTCGCCTTCGAGGATCGCGGGCGCGGGCTCTTCGAGGCCGTCTTCCATGCGTCGCATTCGCCCCGGGACGCGCGCGTAGACAGCCTGGAGTACCACGGCGTCGCAAGGCTCACGATACCCTGGCCCGCGGACGGACCCGTCGCGGGATGCGACCTGGAAATAAGCATATTCGAAACGGTCATCCAGGACGCCGACGACCTGCAGGTCGACAAAAGTACGGTAACCGTAATCAGCAAGAGATACGTTCCCGGGCAAAAAGTCGGGGCCGGTAAGTTCATATCGGGCGGGGTTACCGTTTTCGAAATGCGAATGCGGTAGGGCCGAATCGCGATCGGACCCGGCAGGAAATCCGCCGGGCGCTTCCGGGCCGGGAAATTGGAGGGCACATGTTTTTCATTTTTCTTACACTGTCTGTTATCGCGCACGCGGGACGCGCGGTCTATGAGATCCTGAAGATCCGCGGCCGGGTCGACCCCCAGAACAAGATCGTGTTCGCGTTCGTGTTCGCGGACATGTGCGTCCTGTGGATCTCCTGGTTCCAGATGTGCATGGCGGACCCATGGCCGGTGGGACTTGGACCGGTTATGCGCGGATTCGGTCTCGCGGTATTCATTTTCGGCATGATCTTGTTCTGGGGAGCCCTCATTCAATTAAGAACGCTCGAAAACTATAAAGGACCGCTGGTGACCGGCGGGATATACCGGTACCTTCGCCATCCCATGTATTTCGCCTTCCTGTGCTGGCTTTTTGGATTTGCCGCATTCATGGATGGGGGCGCGTCATTACTGTGCGCGCTTCCGTTTGCCGCGAATGTCCTCTACTGGAGGTGGAACGAGGAACGCCTGCTGCTAAAGATCCACCCGGACTACCTGGAATACGCACGCGGTACGATTTTTTAGGGATTGCAGGAATTCCCGCGCACGGTTCGACAAGTCCGCTGCACGCCTAAATTTGATGCGGGGGCGGTGGCCTGGTATGAGTACCAGCCTATCGGACCTGCTGATTTTTATGCCGCTTTCGGACGGATTGAGTACCTGAAAAAATCGATGTCCCGCTTGATACGCTCCGCTGATCGTTGTTATTATATAACCATAAATAAAACGCGGGAGAAAGAGAGAACTCTTGTGCGCACGGGCCTGCAGAATAAGAGGTTAGGGAAATGAAAGTTAACTATTACGTCCTTACAGTACTTGCCGCGGCAACTATCGGAACTATGAGTGTGCTGTCGCAGTGCTCGCCGGGCAATACGGCGTTTGTTACGATCCACCTTGGAGCATCCCAGCATTCGCTCCAGGTACCGGAAAGCGGTATCTTCGAGAAAATATTCGGCATGGTCGTGTCTTCGGCTCACGCGTTCAGCCCCCCTACGTGGGATCCGTCGCATACCGCGGTGAAGGTGAGCATCACTGCCGGCGGCGCGGTGATCGCCGAAATCGACGCTTCGCCCTTTGCGGAGTCGGTTACGATCGAAGTCCCCGCCGGAGCGGCGCGCACCATTACCGCGATAGCGTTCAATGGGCTCTCGCGCACTACCGGGGGCCATGTAACGGTCGATCTGGAACCCGGCGACGACATAGCCGTGATGATACAAATGCTGCCGATCCTGCAGCTGTTGAGCCCTTACGGTTCGGGATCGCTCGGTTGGGCAGTGCTTCCCGGTGGTTTAATCCTGCCGATCGGCGGATATATTATTTATGAGTCAGATACCGCACAGGGACCCTATACGATGGCACTAACCCTCTCAATCACAAACGAGTGCATCAGTTGTGGAGTGAGCGGCAAGTATTACCGCATTGCCGCTCTGTATACAGGTTACGGCGAGGGGGAGATGAGCGATCCTTACCAAATGCCTTAGCGATGAAATTCTTTCCGCCAGGTGGACTTCCGGCGGTTTCTTCTGCTTTTTTGTGTATGGTTTTTCCCAGGCAAAGCCCGGGAAATTATTATACTGAAATGAGGATACATATGAAGAAATATATAATTCTGCTGGCGGCATGCGCGATGCTGTCCCTGGGCGTTTCCGGTGCGTACGCGACCGGGGTCAACGTGGGTGTGAACACGTGGTACACGCAATGGAAACTGACCCCGACCGACAATTTCAAGTCCGATCCGAGCCTCATGTACGGTCCCGTGCTGGGGGTGGACCTGGCGAAGGGATGGACTCTTACGAGCGTGCTGTTGACCGGTAACTTCAAGGTCCCCATGCCCGACGTGAACGACAGTTTCAATTATCGACGGTACGATTCCGACACTGCCCTCAATTATTCCCTGCTGAAATGGCTGAAGATATTCGGCGGGGTAAAATATATGAGGTATGAGGGAGAGAAGGAGGGCAACCTGCTCATGCCGTTCGAGGGCGGGTATTTCACGCATGCGTCAATCGGCCCCGCGCTCGGTGTGGGGGTAACGCTCCCGGTTACCGAATCGCTCTTCGCGCTGGTCAATTTTTCAGGCATGTATCTCTGGGGAAAGGAAAAACTGCCGGGCAATCCGACAGAAAAATTTATCGAATCGGGGTATAACGCCACACTTTCCCTGGCGTATTATATCGCTTCGTATTCGACCACGCTGATCGCGGGCGTGCGCTACCAGTATTTCAAGATGGATTTCGATTCCAGCAGTATCGGCGAAAACGAAAACCGTTTTTACGGGATAACGGCGTCCGTCGTGTATAATTTCAATATTGGAAGCGACGGGTAGGACGGCATGCACCGCCGGCCCTGCGATCCGGCGTGCATGCCCTGTGAAGAAGGCTGTATTTAGTCAGGCGGAAGGAGCGAGCGTCACTTAAAAAGCTTCCCCCGTCAACTACCCGCGATCCTTCGCCTGAATTTCGCGTAGCCGACCAGATTCGCGATCGCCTTGAATCCGTCCCGGGTGTGTTCGACGAAATAGAGCCCCTTCTCGCGGTACCAGGTCCGCGCGTATTCGCCCACCTCCCTGAAGGCGAGGAGGACTACAGGCTTGTGTGTGCCCGGGAGGGATGAGAGAATATAATCGTTATGACCCGTGGCAATCGAATCCGACACCGCATCAGGCGGAAAGGAAAGGGTGGCGACGATATCGGTGTTCTCGTCTTCCATGAGTATGCGCAAGACCCGGTCCATTCCCTGCGCGAAGCCGGAGCCGGTGACGTCGAGCGGGTTACCCGGGCGCGCGAAGGGCGGAAGCGCATCGGTCAGATCCGCCATTGTTTTCGTCGAAAAATCGGGGAGGTCTATCCCAAGACTTCCGCACAGGTCGGCGTAAAGTCCCGCGAGCCCGCCGGAGAGGGTGCACACCGCGAGCCTGCCGCCCGAGGGGAGCGGGCAGCGTGAGAGTATGCCCGCCGTCTCGACAAGCTCTTCGATCGTGTCGGCGCGAATGATTCCGTGCTGGCGGAGGAATGCGTCGGTGACGGCATCGTCTCCCGCGAGCGCCCCGGTGTGAGAGCGCGCGGCCTGGACTCCTTTATCGGACCTCCCGACTTTAATCACCGCGATGGGTACGCCGCGCCGCGCGGCCTCACGCGCGATTTTCGCGAGACGCGCGACATCGCGGAATCCCTCGATGAAGCCGATCGCCACGCGCGTGCGCCCGTGAAGCACCATGTGCTCCAGGCAGTCCTCGAACGAGATCACGGCCTCGTTGCCGGAAGAGACGAAGAGCGAAATGCCCAGTCCTTTTTTAAGTACCCTGGTCGCGATCACCTCGCTCGAGGCCCCGCTCTGGCCGATAATACCCACGTCCCCGGGGATGAGCGTCCCCTCGATGGAGCCCCCCGCGAAGACCGCCGCCCTGTCCGCGACGTTCAGGAAGCCCAGGCAGTTGGGCCCCATGAGCATGACGTCAAGTTCGCGGCAGAGCGCGACCAGCTCCGCTTGCAGGCGCTCACCATCGCCCTGCACCTCCGAGAATCCGGACGAGACGAGAAGCACGTTTTTTATTCCGTGCGCCGCGAGGGCGCGTACGGTGTCGGGGACGATTGCGCTGCGCACGATTACGGCCGCGAAATCTATGATCCCTTTTGGGAGGTTCGCTATCGACGGGACCGCGGGGATGCCGCACACCTCGGCGGCGCCCGGGTTCACCGGGTAGAATCGGCCCTGGAAACCGGTCCGGCCGGCGTAGTCCAGGACGTTGTGAAACCAGTGGGTCTTCGCGGAGGCCCCCACCACGGCGACATGGGAGGGGGAGAAGAACTGCTGCAGGCGTTCGATCTTTGTCATTGTTCGTTCTCCATATATCCAGCCAAGGGTCCGCGCGGCAGGGCATTTTTCAATTATTTTTTTTCATGCGGGTGCGGACATCCCGTATTCTGTGAACTCAAAGGAGAAGGTGCAGAGTGACAAATTCGAATGTGAATGAAGCTCGAATATCCGCAGGCGGGAGAATCGGCGCCCGAATCAAAACGCTTGACTTCCCCCGCATTTGACTGATAATCACAGCGGTCCAGGCGCGCGGTTACGGCGCGGAATAAAATGAAATTATGATTTCGGGAGGGCACATGACGCGTCGATTGTTGTTGGTACCGGCGATTGCGCTTGCGCTGGCGCTCACGGGAGCGGCAGGCTGTTCGAAGGGCGGCGATATCGCCGTTGATTCATCGAAACTCGGCTATTACGCTGGTACGTGGGAAGACTGCCGCGCGCAGTTCATAAAGGAAGCGGATGGATTGAAGCGCGCGTACAAGGGAGTGGAAACCTCAAGCATCGAGGTGAAGAGCGCTACAGACAAGGGCCTCACGATCGACGCGTGCTATGTACCTGCCCAGAAGGAAAAGGCCGGCCTCATCGTGATCAGCTCGGGCGTGCACGGCATCGAGGGCTTCGCGGGAAGCGCCGTCCAGCGCATGGTCATGCGCGAACTTCTTCCAAAAATGGACCTTTCGACGACCGGCGTGCTTTTCATCCACGGGGTGAACCCGTACGGCATGAAGCACGAGCGCCGGGTCAACGAGGAGAACGTGGACCTGAACCGCAATTTCGATGTAGATAAAAAGCTCTTTGCGCTGAAGAACCCGGGCTACCCGGTCATCAAGGACCTGTTGAATCCGGAGGAGAAGCTTTCCACCTGGAGCCCGGGCTATGTATTCTTCCCGGTCAAGGCGATCTACTATATTGTGAAGTACGGGATGGGGACGCTGCGCGAATCGATCCTCAAGGGGCAGTACGAATTCCCCATGGGCGTGTACTATGGCGGAAAGGACTTCGTGCCGCAGAAGGCGCCGCTCGAGGCGCTCATTACGAAGAGCGCAGCGGGATGCGCGCGCGTATTCGTGATGGATCTGCACACGGGTTACGGAGAGCGCGACAAGATGCACTATTTCCCGAATCCCATAACGATCCCCAAAAACCTCGAAGCGGCGAAGAAGGTGTTCGAAGGCCGTACGGTGGACTGGGGCGATACCGGCGACTTCTACATCACCACGGGCGACATCACCGACTATATCGAGAAGCTCTTTCCCGCGAAGACCGTGATCCGCATGACCGCGGAATACGGCACCATGGACAGCCAGACGACAATGGGCTCCATCAAGTCGCTCAAGATCACGATCATGGAAAACCAGGCGGCCAACCAGGGCGGCAAGTCCGAAAGCGACTTCAAGGAAGCGAAGGCGAATTTCAGGGAGATGTATTACCCGTCGTCGCCCGAATGGCGCTCCGAGATTATGCGCCAGACCGCCGAGGATTTCCCTGTGCTGTTCAAGAGGTTTGCCGAGTTGAAGTAGGGATAAACTTGAACTCGCCATGAAAGCCCTCACCACCCTCATCGCCTTCCTGCGCGGTATCAACGTGAGCGGGCAGAAGCCCGTCCGGATGACGGACCTCGTCGCGCTTTTCGAATCCCTGGGGTATGCGCGCGTAAGGACCTACATTCAAAGCGGCAACGTCGTGTTCGAGGCTGCGGCAGGAGGCGTCGATGCGCTGGAAAGCGATATCGGCGAAGCCATCCGTAAAAAATACGGTTACGAGGTGACCGTGATCATACGGACGGCGGACGAGCTCCGTGATATCGTCGCCGGCAATCCGCTCCTGAAAATTCTCGGGATAGCACCGGACAGGTTCTACGTGACGCTGTTCGACCGAATCCCCGACGCGCGCAAAGTCGCGGGGCTCGCTATGGGCGAGGACGACGCCGAGCGCTACGAGGTGAAGGGGCGCGAGGCATATCTCTACTGCCCCCGCGGGTACGGCAGGAGCAGGCTGAACAACCAGGCATTCGAAAAAAAGCTGGGGCTTGCGGCAACGACGCGCAGCTGGAAGACGATGCTGGCCCTGCTTGAAATGACGCAACCTTGATGCGGCCGGGAGGTGACGCCCCGCATTTTACGCCGAACGACAGGTGAGACAGACATGGGTAAAATCCTGAATGCCGTACGCCTTGCATGGATCCTTTCTTGGGCGGCCCTCGCAACGCTGCTTGTGTTCTTTCCCATAATCCTGGTCTCGATGATAAGCCGGACGGGAAATCTCGCTTTTTCGATCTCGAAAATCTGGGCGCGATTAATGCTCGCCGTGTGCTTCGTCAGGGCGGAGATCGTCCACCGGGAGCGTATCGAACCTGGCCGGTCCTACATCATAATCTCCAACCACCAGTCGCTCTTCGACATACTCGCCCTGGTGACCACGCTGGGCGTCCAGTTCCGCTGGGTGATCAAGCGGGAGCTCTTAAGAATTCCGCTTTTCGGCTACGCCCTTTACGCGGCGCGCAATATTTTCATAGACCGCGGGAACAGCGCGAAGGCGATCGCGAGCATCAATCGCGGTCTGTCCCGCCTTCCCGCCGGCGCGAGCGTCATGGTGTTCGCGGAAGGGACCCGTTCCCCCGACGGCGCGATCCATGATTTCAAGAAGGGCGGCTTCGTGATGGCCGTTACGCGCCATATTCCCATTCTCCCGGTCACCGTGAACGGGAGCCGCAGGGTCCTCGCCAAGGGCAGCACCGCGGTGCGGCCCGGCAGTATCCGGGTGGTGGTAGGGGAGCCGATAGACACGTCGGCGTACAGAGAGGAAATCATCCCCGAACTGATCGCGCGCACGAAAGAAACGGTGACCGCGAATTTCGATCCCGGGTTTCCGGGCCGGGATTGAGCGATCTGGCAGGTTGATGATTCCTCCGACGCAGATCGCCTGAAGGGATTCCCTGTTTCGGCTTAAATTAATATTGTAATTTCAGGCCGGGATGGGATGATATATACATCCGGCATGCGTGCCGGAGATTCACGTCGTTTAAATATATATCCTCACACAGCGGAACATGGCCGGAATAATCGCAAAGTGAAGCCGGGATACGCGGCTCCGGCCAAGCTACGGCCCCATTCAAGCAAAAGGCGGTTTATCGATGAAACCAGTGAGAATCACGTCCATGTTGGCGGTCTTGTTGCCTGCAATCCTGTTTTCCGCGTGCTCCCGGGAAAACTTCGTCGATCTTTCCCAGGACTGGAGGGCTTCATATGGAGAAGGGATCGAAAACGCGCGGGAAGGGGTCGATGATTCAGGATGGACTGCGGTGGACCTTCCCTCACGTCTTCCGGGCATGTCCGCGGGGAAAAAGATATGGCTGCGCAGGCAGGTTGTTATCCCCCCCGGCCTGCAGAACAAAGATATCGCGCTCTATATCGGAAAAATCGACGCTGCTGACGAGACCTTCTTCAATGGCGCCCCCATAGGGAAAACGGGCCGGCTGGGCCCGGACTACTTTTCCACCTGGAATATGGACCGTTACTACTGGATCCCCCCGTCCCTGATCAGGGACGGCAAACCCAACCTAATCGCGGTAAGCGTGTACTCCTTCACCGGAAACAACATCAAGAACAAGCCCGTCCTGGGCGCGATGAAGGATATTGAAAATCACGCGTTCTGGAAAAGATTCCTCGCGCACTATTTCCCGCTGTCTTCGGGAATATTGACGCTGATGCTCGCGCTTCTGCTCGTCTTCCAGTCCCTGCTCGGAAAGAGAGACAGGGGTGCCCTGTACCTTGCGGCCGCGAGCGCGCTTTGGAGCGTGCTCACGCTTCATTTCTTCCTGCCGGATTTCGGCATATCCTACGTGCTGGCCGATAACCTCTATTACGCGTTGCTCTCCGTTGAAATAATTTTTATTTACATGTTCATCGAAACCATACTGGACGAGCGAAGCCCGGTCCTCCAGAAAATCATTTTCGTGAATTCGGCGATCGGCGCGGTTGTTGCGCTCACGGCGACACAGGCGAGTCCCGTAATCGCAAGCTGGAGGTCGATGGCGGTGGGGGTCCTGGGTATCGTGGCGCAGATAATCTGGTCGGTTCCCATCGTGCGGGCGACGATTAAGAAAAACCGGGAGGCCCTTCCACTCCTCGTATCCTACATCATCTTCATGCTCTGTCTCGTCCATGACATACTGCTGGTCGTAGACATGATGAACGCCGATCTCTACTGGATCAATTTCGGCTATGTCTCGATGATCATTTCGTTCGGGATCGTCATGACCCAGCGCATGGGCATCATCGCGCAGAACCTCGAGTCCGCGGTGGAAACCGCGTCGGCACAGAACGTCCATCTCTCGGTGGTGCTCAATAAGGTCAAGCACTCCACCAGTGAACTGAAAGTATTCTCTTCGACGATTAAGGAAACGGCAGACCGGCTCCAGGAGGAGATGGCGAGCCAGGGGGGAAGCCTGGAAGAAACCTCTTCGGCGATAGAAGAGGTGTCGGCTTCCATTGAAAGCATCAGCGGGAACGCGCTCAGCCAGGACGACGCGATCAAGAAGAATAACGAGGTCGCGGTGCAGTACGTCGGGTCGCTTTCCAGGATAAGCGCCGCCGCGCGCGAGGCGGGCACGCTGAGCACGGAGAGCCTGAGGCAGACGGAAACCAGCAGGAAAAGCCTGGACGACATCGTGAACGGCATGCAGCGGATAAAGGACTCCTCGGGCGCCATCCGCGAGATAGCCCAGATTATCAACGAGATATCCGAGCAGACGAACCTGCTTTCGCTCAACGCCGCGATCGAGGCCGCGCGCGCGGGCGAATCCGGCCGGGGGTTTGCCGTGGTGGCCCAGGAGATAGGCAAGCTCGCCGACAGATCGATGGAACAGGCTAAAATCATACACCAGCACATCAATTCAACCCTCGAAAATATCACGCGGGAAACCGAAACCGTCCGCGAATCCGCCGCCGTCATTCTCTCGATCGAGCAGGCCGCCGTGAACGTGGGCAACTCTATCACCACGATAGGCAGTCTCTGCGGGGAGCAGGAAAAGCTTGCGCTGGTTTTGCAGGAAAACATGGAGAAAATATCGCACGGCTCCGAAGACATCGCGCGGTCCACGGACGAACAGAAGATCACCACCTTCGAAGTCACGAAGTCCATAGAGTATCTGAATGAGATCATGGAGGGGGTCATGCGCAATGCGGGCGTCCTTCTCGATGCGCTCAAGGGCCTGCAGGCGCATATCGAGACGCTCACGGCGATAGTGGAATAAAATAACCGGTCTTTTCCGGCAATAAAAATGACACGGGCACGTCGTAGCAGCCGGACTGTATAAACGGAGGCGAAAATTGAAACCGACGAATACGACGCGGGTGTGCCCGGTCGAACACGCGGGTGCGCTCGATGCGGGGATACGAAAACTCGTCCAGGATCCCGCGAAAATACTGCGCCCGTGGGTGTGGGAGGGAATGACGGTACTCGACCTGGGATGCGGGCCGGGATTTTTCTCGATAGAGATCGCGAAGATGGTGGGAAAGACGGGAAAGGTTTTCGCGGCGGACCTGCAGGAAGGGATGCTCGAAAAGCTGGGACGGAAAATCGCGAACACGCCCCTCGTACAAAGAATTCAATTGCATAAGTGCCGCGCGGACGGGGTGGGTCTTTCGGCCGCGCTCGATTTCGTCCTGCTCTTCTATGTGCTCCACGAGGTTCCCGACAAGCCGGCGCTTTTCAGGGAGCTTCGGGGAATAATGAAACCGGGCGCGGCCCTTCTCGTGGTCGAGCCGAAGTTCCATGTCGGGAAAAAAGATTTCATGAAAGCGACCGGGCTGCTGGTGGATGCGGGGTTTACGACGGGAACGGGTCCCCGGGTGTTCTTCAGCCGCTCGGTACTGGCGCGCCGGGACTGATCGCGGTCGCGAAGCATTAGGCGCGCGCGACGCCGTTGGGCGCGGTGCGCCGGCCGGCGGGTGAATCGGCCTGCCGCATGGAATCTCCAGGGCACGGCGCGCGGGTTAACCGGGCGCCGTGCCCGTCTTCCCGCGCATCGGCCCCCGATATCCGTTATGCGCCATTACTTTTACGCGCGAGCCATGCCAGCCGGTAGAGTCCAATGTCCTCGTAGGAAACCGCGCCCGCGAGCGCATCGTAGACGGGACGCAGGGACTCGCATCCCCGCTCCTCGAATGCGCGAAAGAGCTCGTCCCGCACGGGGACGGGAAGCGCGAGCAGCGGCGCGAGCCCGTCGGCCCGGAGGGCGCCCTCTTCGAGTATGAAGCGGTAGAGGTGCGCGGTGATGGTCGCCTGTTTCACGTCGTACGCGCGCATCAGCTCGTCGATGTCCGCGCCTTCATTGTAGGCGCGTCCCACCTCGCGGTGCCGGTACTGGTCGGCGGGTTTCGTGCGGTTCGTGGGCGGCGCGGGCACCCCTCCCGTTCCGTGCGCGTCGCAGTGCGCGGCGATCTTTTTTAGAAAGTCGTCCCCGTAGCGCTCCAGCTTCGTTTTTCCGACGCCGTTCACCTCGAGGAGCGCTTCCTTCGTGCGCGGGAGGCGCTCCGCCATCTCCATGAGGCTTTTATCCGAGAAGACCAGGTAGGGCGGGATACCCTCCGCGTCCGCGACCGATTTGCGGAGCGCCCTGAGCGCGGCGAAGAGCCCCGTGTCATGGGTCGCGGTCCCCGCGCGCTTCGACGCGTACTGGTGGTCGATGATCGCCGCGCCCCGGAATTCGCCCTCGCCCTTGAGGAGGGGAATCGCCTTCTCCGTGAGCTTCAGCGCGCCGTAGGCGTCAAGGTCCTGAAACAGGAGCCCCTTCGCGACAAGGCGCCTCCCCAGTGCCATCCACTGCTTTTTCGAGAGCTCGCCGCCTATTCCGTACGTGGAGAGGGCCTGGTGGCCGTAGTCCAGGATCTTTTTCGATTCCGAGCCCCTGAGCACGTCGACGACGTGCGCGTAGCCGAACGACTCCCCGGTGCGCCGCACGCAGGAAATAAATTTCCTCGCCTGCTCGGTGTAGTCGACTTGTTCCGCGGGGGGGCCGGTGCAGTTGTCGCAGCAGCCGCAGTTGTGGACCCCGTACTCCTCCCCGAAATGTGCCAGGAGCGGCGCGCGCCTGCACTCCGCGGTCTCGGCGTAGGCGGTGAGCGAGGCGAGGTGCCGGGTCGCCGCGGCGCGCCTCACGTCCTCGGGGATCTGGTTTATGAAATAGCGAATCTTCACGGCGTCGCCCGGATTATACAGGAGCAGGCAGCGCGCGGGGAGCCCGTCGCGGCCCGCGCGCCCCGTCTCCTGGTAATACGACTCGATGCTCTTGGGAAGATCGAAGTGCACGACGAAGCGGATGTTCGTCTTGTGTATGCCCATCCCGAAGGCGATGGTCGCCACCATAACGCGCGCGTCGTCGCGCGCGAAGAGCTCCTGGTGGAGGCGGCGCGTGTCGTCGTCCAGCCCCGCGTGGTAGGGCCTGGCCGATATTCCGGCGCGGTTCAGGAATTCCGCGAGCGTATCGACGCCCTTGCGGGAAAAGCAATAGATGATGCCGGCCTCGTCCCGGTACCCGCGCAGGAACTCGAGCACCTGCTTGTACGGGTCGGTGCGGGGGAGCACCTCGTAGAAGAGGTTCGGCCTGTTGAAGCTCGATATGAACTCGCCCGGTTCCCGGAAATTGAGCCGCTCCCTGATGTCCTCCCTGACGCGCGGCGTCGCCGTCGCGGTGAGCGCCACGCACGCGGCGCCGGGAAACGCCGCCCGGAACGCGCCCAGCTGGCGGTACTCGGGGCGGAAATCGTGTCCCCATTCACTTATGCAGTGCGCCTCGTCGATCGCGACGCAGTCCACCCTTACGCGTGAAAGGAGTTCCATGGTCCCCCGCTTGAGCGCGGATTCCGGGGCGAGGTAGAGGAGCTTGACTTTTCCCGCCAGGAGCGCCTCGGTCGATTCACGGTATTCCTCCGGCGTGAGCGAGCTGTTGAGCGTCCGGGCCTGGATTCCCAGGGCGCGCATCTGGTCCATCTGGTCCTTCATGAGCGCGATGAGGGGCGAGATCACGATCGTGATCCCTTCGAAGATGAGCGCGGGAAGCTGGTAGCAGATCGATTTCCCCGCGCCCGTGGGCATGATGATAAGCGTGTCGCGCCCCGCGAGGACTGAGCGTATCGCCTCGGCCTGAGGCGGGCGGAAAGCGTCGTAGCCGAATATGTCTTTGAGCAGCTTAAGTTCCATGCGTTCGTTCAACCCCGTACAAGAGTATTTGTTCATCTCTTACTACGAACGGGATGAGCGCAAGCATGAAAATATTTCCGGCGATTGTTCGCGGGACACGGGCCTGTGCACCGCGCACCCGTCGGGCAACCGGCGCCTTTGCGCGGTAATCCCGGAGAGCGCCGTGCTGCCCTCCCCGGGCCGCGCGATCGAAGCGGCGCCTGAATTATTGGGGGGCCGATACTGCCGGTTCGAGCAGGGACGCAAGCGTGTCCTTCACCTGGGCGACGTGTCCGGCGGCATGCACTCCAGTCCACGAATGGCGCACGGTTCCCCCGGGGTCGATAAGGAAGGTGCTGCGCACGACGCCCGTGGTCTCTTTTCCGGGAAGCGTTATCGGCTGCCACGCGCCGTATCGCCTTATCACCGCGTGTTTCTCATCGCTCAGCAGCGTCACGTGCAGGTCGTGCTTGTCGTAGAACCGGCAGTGGCTCTCCTCGGAATCGGGGCTTACCCCCAGCACCGTCGCGCCCATCTCCGCGAGCGTCTCGTTCTCGGCGCTGAAATCGACAGCCTCGAGCGTGCATCCCGGTGTGTCGTCCTCCGGGTAAAAATAAAGCACGACCCATCGGCCGCGGAGCTCCTTGAGCGTGACCTTCTTCCCGTCTTTGTCCGGGAGCGTGAAATCAGGCGCCGTTCCGCCCGGGGCGGGGACTTTCGTTTCGGCCATGTTCGTTCTCCTGGTGGGGAAATTTCAGACGATACTGGAATATAGCATTAAATTCCACGGGAGGCAAGTGCGGGGACGTCAGCTGAGGGCTTCGGGGCATACCACGGGAAGCAACATGGGCTCTCCGAGGAGAAACCCCTGCCCGTAATCGATACCGATCGTTTTTACCATGTGAAGCAGTTCATGCCGGTCGATATGCTCGGCCACGACAAGCGTGCCCAGCTTCCTGCACAGCGCGACAATACCGTCCACGATGTCGTAGGCCTGCCTGTCGGTGAGCATGCGCTGGATGAGGGCGCCGTCGATCTTCACGATGTCGATGGGCAGGCGCGCGATGTTCGTGAAGTTCGAATACCCGGAGCCGAAATCGTCGATGGCGATCTTGCAACCGAGCTCCTTTACCGAATCGATGAAACGGGCGCACGCGTCGATGTCGGTGAGCTCCTCGCTTTCCAGTATCTCGAAGATGAGCGCGCCGCGCCGCTCGGGGATGGCCGCAAGGCAGGCGCCCACGTGCTCCAGGAATTCCCGTTTGAGCATGTCGCCCAGCGAGATATTCACGGATATGTCGGTGGCGGTGATTTCCAGGGCGTAGCACGCCTGTGCCACCATGAAGCGCGAGATGTCCCGGTCCTCGCCAGTGGCAAGCGCAATGGGAAGGTAATGGTACGGCGATTCGTACTCGCCGTTCCGGTTGAGGATGCGCAGGAGCCCCTCGTACCAGACGACGATCCCCGATTCGATATCGAAGACGGGCTGGAACACCGCGCGGTAGGTCTGCTTTTCCCGGTTATCCATAAGGGTGGAATACTTGATTACCGACTGGAACGCCTTGTCGCGCATGTTGGTGCGCGCCTGGAAGAATGCCGCGGGTATGTGCAGCTTTTCCGCCTCCTTCAGGGCCATGTCGGCCTGCGAGAGGGCGGCGTGGCGGTTCTGCGAATCGACGAGGGTTCCGCCTATACGGTACGAAAGGCGAATCTCGGAACTTTCATAGGGAAGGGGATGACGGTTGAGATATTCAACAATCTCCCGGAGCGCCAACTCTATTGCCGCCGTGTCGTGCGCGGGAAGCGCGTCGCCCGTATCTTTCAGTATCCCGAACTCGGTGCCGCGCAGCCGGTATGCCCGGAAGCCAAGCTTCCTTTCCCCGGTCTTGAGAGTGCCCGCCACAAACTGGAGCACAGTATCGGAAAGCTCGTATCCGAACACCGCCCCCAGGTCGTTGAAATTATTGACCTTGAGGATGGCGAGCAGGCACGGGAGCTCCCCGTGGATGCTGTTCATCATCACGTCGCGCCGCGGAAGGCCGGTGATCTCGTCGAACATCAAATGGCGCGTCGCGCTTTCCAGGAGGGCCTCGTGCTGGCGCTCGCCGCTGTGCGAGAGAAGCAGCGTGATGGCAAAGGCGATCGCCGCCATGAGCATTTGTGCGATCGAATACATGGGATTGTCGTACGGGTTGTACGTGAGCGTGACCGCGAACGTCGCGGCGCACACCGCGATAAACGCCGCGGTCCACCGGGTGCCGCGGCGCGTGCCGCGCATCTGGAACGCCAGGATGGGAAAGGTGACGAAGATCACGAGGCTCGTGTGCATGCTTCCGGGAAGGAAGCTGCACAGCACGAAGCCGGCGGCCGCGGTAAAGAGCACGGCGTCGCCCAGGCGCGCCAGGTCCTTCGTAATTACAAGCCAGGCGTACAGGCCGGCGAGATATACCAGGGCAAGAAAATAATTATACGGGTTCGCGGCCGTTCCCGTCGCCTGCCCGTACAGGAACAGGAAGGCCACGATGCCCATGGCGAAAAGAATCGAGGCCCGCAGCTTCGAATACATGGACCTGTCGAATCCCGATTTCAGGCTCATGTACCATGAGGCCTCGGTGATGCTGAACCCCGCGGGAAGATCGGTCCTTAATCGATGTCTAATCATGCAATGCCGTTCATTTGGTCGGGTCCATGCGTATCGGCCCCCATTCCGTCGCCGGTTGCCTGACTCGGATTACCGCGTTCGGACCGGGTTCATACTGATGAGAGCATAAAAATGAATGCCATTTTGTAAAGTACTTTACCGTCCAGCGAGCCGGTTTTTATTTTTTTCACGACCGGGCCGGGTTTTTGGCATAAAAAATGATTGTTTTAATCCGGATCGATAGTATTGTTCACCCGGCGGTAACAAAAATATTTCCGCCGGGGCGTAGTCGATCAGAGCCGCCCAATGTACCTGTTTTCTCCCGGAAGGAACCGTTTCACCCGCAGTATAAGTTCCCAAAGCGGTCTATATGACGCTCCGCTTATTATTGAAAAGTGACGTGGGTCTCTGGAATTTTTATTATAAAATTGAAAGGAACCGAATGCAACGCATACTACGTGCAGTTAGAATTCATCTCCCGCTGCAAATGCTAACAATCGCCATACTGATGGGCGGGTGGGATACGCTTGTTTCCCAGGATAAAAAAGCCGAAGACTTTGTCGTGTACAGTATCGAAGGGAAGCGGACGATTTTTTATGATTACCTTGCCGCCATCCCCGGGAATGGCGTCGTGCTTCTGAATTTCACCTCGATAAATTGCAAGCCGTGCAGGAAGGAAATTCCGGAGCTGGTAAGCGTAATCGAAGGATCAGGGGGCAGGGCGAAACTCCTTTGTATCTATTCCGAGAGCGGCAATTCGGTGAGGGAGCTGGCGTCGGAATTGAACATACTCGACAAGGCATACGTCGATCCGTTCGGGAACATCCAGAAACAGTATGACGTCAGAAAGATACCCGTAACGTACGTCATTCGCGGGGATGGCACGATTCTGGGACGATATGACGGATATACGGAAGATAATATCAGGAAGATTCAGGAAATAGTCCTCGTGAAATGAATTATTAGACTTGTTGCGAAACTGCCGTCTCGCGCTCGCGGGGATCCCCTGCGGGGGGCTTTTAAGGGGCTTCGCCCCTTAAACCCCGTAAAGACTAGAGTTATGCAACAAGTCTATTGTTAATTTGATTCAATTACCATGCCCGGAGGCGTTCAATGAAGAAGCGATTCCTCGACAAGAACCTGCACACCGCGATCGTTCTCATGCTCTCGATGCTGTTTGCCGGCGGCACCTTCACCCTGAAAGCGGACGAAAGGGACTTTAAAAAGAAGAAGCTCTACATATCCACGATTAAGGCGAATGGCGTCAACGCGAAGCTCGCGAACAGGGTCAAGGAAGGCATACGCCTTGCGATTTTCGAGGGATTCGGGGCGCAGTACCAGGTGATCGATGACGACGCGATCAAGGTCATGTACAAACAGGCGGAGGCGATCATGTCCAGCGGCTGCGACGATACGAGTTGCATCACCCAGATCGCCGACGGCATAAACGCGGATGAAATTGTGTATGGTGAAGTATCGCAGGACGGGGCAAAGATCGCCATAAGCGTTACCGCCCTTGAGCGCAAGGGAATGACCCTTGGGACGAAATCGATCGTCAAACAGGCCTTCCTGGAAAGCCAGGTGGACTGGATATCGTCCGAGACGGCGAAGAAGTTAATGAATCCGGGTCATGTTATCGATATGGCGAAAGCGCCGGAGATGCGCGCGGACGTGAACCTGGGCGGAATCGAGGTCAAGGCGATCGAGGGGCTCGATATTTCGATCATCCGGTTCAAGAGCGAGGACGAGACGGTAAGCAAGATTATCGACTATTCCAAGGTGCTGGTCGCCGAGGGAGACCGGTACTTCGGCAAACAGGATTACGCGAGTGCCCGGGCAAAATACGGCGAAGTGGTGGAAAAGGTACGGACGAAGCTTAGCGGGGCCAAACAGGCGCAGGTACAGGAATATGTCGACGGGATCCAAAAGCGCATCGCGTCCGCCGTGGTGATGGAATACAAGCCGCAGATAGAGAAAATTGACACGCGGCTCAAGGGAATCACAAACCCGGAGATGGACGATCTCGAGGACGGATTATCGAAATATATCGCGATAGAAGAAGAAATTAAGGCCATTCCCTACGGCGAATCGGGGGGACAGATAACCGCCGCGATCGGGGACAGGAAGGACAGCATTGTAAGCGCGATTGTCTCCGCGTACGAGAGGAACGGGGACGTTTATTATCGGGACTATAATTTTATCGAGGCGATGAACTTTTATAAGGCGGGGAAGGAGAAGTCCGGAATCATCCTGAATGCCGCGAAGAAAAACGAAGCTGCCGGGAGGATCGATAAAAAAATCGACGCCACGATGAAAACCGGCGAGGGCTACCTCGTAAACCGCGTAAAATCGCTGGTCGACCAGGCGGAGTACTATAACTTTCAGGACAGGACCTCCAGCGCGAAAAGCGCCATGAAGGAGGCCCGGAAGATCATCACCGGCCCCCTGCGGATATTCGTTACCCCGGTGGCGATAGAGACCTTCAATAACTATGCCGCGGTCATTAAAATCGACCCCATAACCGGGACGTCCGAACAGGAGATAACCGAGGCCGAAAGCAAAAGCAAGGATGATGTAGAGCTTTCCGCGCGGATAAGCCTGATCCCGGTCACAAAATGGTACCTCAAGAGCTACGGTAAGATCGATTACGAGATGGACGCCTCCAGCCTTACGACCTATGATGCGAATCTTCTCTTTAACAGCATAGGACTTCACCTGGGCGGGAGCGTAACCGTGGATGATACCATGACCGGGAAAACGATTAACACGATGGGATATATTGCGTACAAAAATTTTTGCGTGAAGGGCGCGCAGGGAACGTTTCGGGGAAAAGCAAAATGGTCGGGCGATCTCGCGCCGGGGATGCAGTCCGAGTTCCGATACGACAATAAATATACGGAAGCTGATTTCTTATATTATATAAACGGGATTCTTGGGCTGGGCTTCAGTTATTACAGCTTCAGCATGCCTCTCCAGATACACACATGGAGAGACGATATGCAGTCCAGGAACGGACTTGTCCCGGAATCGCTAAAACCGGTCTATGATGAGAATTTTCGGATACAGAGTTATAGCGCATACCTGGAAATCGATACGTTTTCCGATAGACTAAGGCACTATGGAAGCATGCCGGCCGGCTTCGGGCCGTTCTGTACGCTTCATTTTTGGGAAGGCATGGGAGTAGGGAAGCTCAGCGATGATGCCGCGCGCAATGCGGAGGCATTGAATCCCACGAAGGAAATGGTGAATAAGTCTACTTTAATGCTTTTCCTTAAAGGTGATTTAAGTTTCGGGGTTTACTGGGCTCCCACATTCGCCGGCGGGAAGCTTGTATTGGGCGCTGGATATAATCTTGAGGTAGTGGGCCTCCCCATGAATAACCTGTCAATCAATCAAATCAATGATAGCCAAATGGGATATGACGCCAGTTTTTACTCGGTACGTCACGGCATTATCATCAGGGCGTACGGGGTCTGGTAGGAATAAACGCGTTCCGGTGCCGCGTGGGCGGATTTGCAGAGAATGCGATAGGTGCGCGCAGGCTTGGCACAACCGGCACAACACCCGCGCAGCGCCTTCATGGCTGCGCCGATACACGTATCGCATAATCAGGAAAACCCTTTAAATCCCCACGCGGCAGGGGCACGGGAGCCGTGCCCCCGGGGGTTCGCCTACAACCTCACTCCCGCCTCGAGCCCCGCCGAAATGTCCGCGTAGAGGACTTTGTTCCCCGTCATCCGGTAGAGAAGGTAGTTGACCAGAATGTTCACCGGGGCCTGGAAGGCGGGGACCGCGTCCGCCGATATCGCCGTGCCCCAGAGATAGGCGTTGCTCAGCGCCGTGACCGCGAGGTTCATCGCCATCGCCGAGTGTATAGGCAGGTAGCCCGAATAGCCCAGGCGGCCGTTTATGTACACGTTATCGGTGAAGTTGTATATGTAGCGGTTGATGATATTGTCGCGGTACAGCGAATTCGCCTTCGTGGTTTTGCCGTTGTCCTGGTACGCGATCACCATCCCGACCGTATCCCCGTCCGGCTTCCTGAATTTCGCCACGCCGTACGAAGCCTCGCACTCCAGGGTGAGCCCGCCCATTTTTCCTGAGGTGGACAGGAAGAGCGAGTGGGTCTCCGCGGTCACCGCCTCGATGGCGCTGTCCTGGGCGATCCAGAACGGCGCATAGAGCTTGTTGTACCCGTACCCGGCCGCGAAATAGTACCAGGGACGCGAGATCACCATCCCGGCGGAATAGGTGCGCTGGAAGGTGTTGACGTGGTAGTCCTTCCCGGGATCCAGTAACGTTGTGCCCGTATTATCGATAAAGGACGTTGTCTGGTCCACGGTGAGCTTGGTCTGGAACAGGCGGAACTCGCCCTGGGCGAATATCCCCTTGCGCGTGTCGTCCTCGACGAAGGGCGTGATCGTACCGGTCATGTTGAAGATGCGCTCCCTGGTCTTACTCTCCTTCGAGCTTTGCACGGAATCCTGCTTGTTGACGGGGTTCTCTTCCAGGCTGTCGCGCGAGAAGCTATTCTTGAGCCTCGCGCCGATCCCGAAAAAGCGGAAATCCCATCCCATTTTCGCGTCGAAGTAATAGAACGGCGTGGACTCGATCTTTATATCGTCGCTCTTGGGCATGAAGGTGCCCGGGTCAATGTAGAAATAGTCCGCCCCCGCCTTCACGCTCACGTAGGGGAGAAGCGGGTTCCGCTCTCCGCGGTCGAGCTCAAGCGCGGCCAGCGGCGCCGCCGCGCCCGTGAACAATAGAACAAACATCCATGCGCAAAGTCGTGCTCCCCTGGAATTCATCGGTATCCCCCTGGAACGGCGTATGCGGGGCGGCGCGGATCGCCCCGGGCGTTATGCGCCATTACGGGCGGTCCGGGACGCGTACCCCTGGTTTGAAGCATTTTAAGAGAAACTGCCGTATGCGGTTACGGCGCGAAAATGATACCCGGGAATCGGACGTGCGTCAAGAATAATAGGCCGGGGGGCCGATAGCCCTGAATCCGGGATTTCCGCGCCCCCGCCTCCATTTTTTGCAACCAGTCCGCCGTCTCTGCTGTCTCTCCACGTACAAGCGCTAAAGCCAAAACGATGCATACAATTCCCGCCCCGGGCCAAGGCGCACATCCAGGCGACGAGGAGAGTCCCATGAAGAAGATGGTGTTTATCGAGCCGCAGGCTCCCGGCTTCCATATTTTTTCCAAGTTTCCCATCCCCCGGCTGGGAAGCTTCATCCTGGCGACTATGATGCGCGACCGCGGCTGGGAGGTCGAGGTGGTGGTGGAACAGCTCGAGGGCGTGGACTTCGACACGCTGAAAGGGGCGGATCTCGTGGGGATCTCGACGATAACGCCCACCGCGGTGGGAAGTTATGCGATTGCCGACAGGGTGCGCGCGCTGGGCGTCCCGGTCATCATGGGCGGCCCCCACGTGACCCACCTGCCCGACGAGGCCATGGAACACGCCGATTTCGTGATCCGGGGCGAAGGGGAGAGGGCCCTCATGGCCTTCGTGGACGCCTGGGAGGGCGACCGTGATTATTCCCGCGTCCCCAACCTGAGCTACCGCGCATCGGACTTGACAATCCATAATCCCATCCAGCCGTTCCTGGAAAACCTGGACGAGCTTCCGCACCCGGACCTTTCGCTCATCAAGGGGGGCTTGAGAACGATATCGAACCTGCGCATCATCCCGGTCCAGACCTCGCGCGGCTGTCCCTTCGATTGTTCCTTCTGCTCGGTCACGGGCATGTTCGGCAAGGGATACCGGTACCGCTCCACCGAAAACGTCATCGAGGAGCTTCACCAGTATGACGGGGGGAACGACTTCGTGTTCTTTTACGACGACAATTTCACCGCGAACCGCGCGCGGGCCAGGGAATTGCTGAACGCGATGATCGATGCCGGGTTCAGGTTTCACTGGTCCACCCAGGTGCGCGTGGACGTCGCGAAGGACGAAGAGCTCGTGAAACTCATGAAACGGGCAGGGTGCCACACCGTGTTCATAGGATTCGAGTCCGTGAATCCCGCGAGCCTGAAGGAGATGAAGAAAAAGCAGACGGTGGACGATATTGCGGCGGCCATACGCGTCATCAAGCGGCACGGCATTCACATTCACGGCATGTTCGTCTACGGGTTCGACGAAGACTCGCCGGAATCGGTCGGGGCGACGGTGCGCTTCACCCGGGAGGTGCAGCTGAGCTCCCTGCAGTTCCTCATTCTCACGCCGCTTCCTGGCTCCGATCTCTACAAAAAACTCAACGCCGAAAACCGGATACTCACCACCGACTGGTCGCTGTACGATACGCACCACGTCGTCTTCCGGCCGAAAAACTTCACCCCGTGGGGACTCATGAACGCGCAGCTCTACAGCCACACGAAGATGTATACCTGGAGGGAGATGGCGAAAAAGCTTTTCCAGGGAAACATTATCGGGCTGGGGCTCGCCTATTACGCGAGGAACCTCAATATCAAGTGGCAGAAGATCAACAGGAAATACGTGAAGGGACTCAAGAAGCTTTCAACAGGACCTGAACTGGAGAAACACGCTCCCGGCGTTGCAATCCCCCCCGGCACGGTGAACGAGGAGCGGACGGCGGCCGTCCTCTAGGGAGAGGGCGTATCAGAACCCCCCTGAATTCCGCTCGGGGGTGTGGGGGCATTTCGGGTCAATTGTTATTTGGTTTCGATTTTTTCTTCCGCGGTCCATTCTCCTCTTGAAAATCCCGGGAGCCCGATCGATACTGTCGCGATATCAGGCCCCCCGCCCCGAAAAGACCGGGACGGGAAGGCCGCGACATTTCGGATGGAGATACCCCCATGTATAATCCGCACCGCCCGCGCCGCCTGCGCGCCACCGCCCCTATACGGGAGCTCGTCGCCGAAACGATGGCCGACAAAAACAAGCTCATCATGCCGCATTTCGTCGTGGAGGGAACGCCCGCGCGGGAGGAGATCGCCTCCATGCCGGGGATCGCGCGCGTCTCGGTGGACGATCTGCTGCGCGACGCCGAGCGCGATTTGAAGAGGGGGCTGCGCTACCTGGTGCTCTTCGGGATACCGGAGCGCAAGGACGAGGTGGCGACCGGGGCGTGGGACGACGACGGGATCGTGCAGCGTGCGGTGCGCGCGCTCAAGGGGGCGCTCCCGGAGATATGCGTGATCACGGACGTGTGCCTGTGCGAATACACCTCGCACGGCCATTGCGGGGTCGTGTGCGACGGGAAGATCGCGAACGACGAATCGCTCGAACTCATCGCGAAGACCGCGCTCTCGCACGCGCGCGCGGGCGCGGATATCGTCGCCCCGAGCGACATGATGGACGGACGGGTCGCCGCGATCCGGGATGCGCTCGACGACAACGAATTCGACGGGGTGCCGATACTCTCCTATGCCGCGAAGTACGCGTCGGCCTTCTACGGGCCCTTCCGCGAGGCGGCGGGGAGCGCCCCCCTGTTCGGGGACCGGCGAAGCTACCAGATGGACTTCCGCAACGCGCGCGAGGCCGAGCGCGAGGTCACCCTCGACCTCGAGGAGGGCGCCGATATCGTGATGGTGAAACCCGCGCTCGCCTACCTGGACGTCGTACGCCGCGTGCGCGAGATCGCCGACGTCCCCGTGTGCGCTTACAACGTGAGCGGGGAGTACTCGATGGTCAAGGCGGCCGCGAAGGCCGGCTACGTGGAAGAGGAGCGGATCGTGCGCGAGATACTCACGGGAATTTTCCGCGCCGGGGCGGATATGATTATCTCCTATCATGCGCGTGAGGTGTTTGAGAAGGGGTGGATGTAGGAAAAAATGCCGGCGTTGCGTCCGAATGTCGCGTCTTTAGCCGGCCGTTCACGCGCTGCGCAACATGCCTCACGGCGTTGCATCTCAGTCCCCTGGCAGGGGGGGCTGGTTACACGAGGTAAAGAGGGGCCAGCCCCTCTCTCCCTCGTGGCTCCCACTCTCCGCGCCCTTCAAGCGCCAGGGAGGCTGGCGCCCTACTGTTTCGGCCCTGCGGGCTCCCCTGCGCTTCTCGGTTTTGGCGGGCCTGCGGAAATCGCCCATAAGGCCGGGCGATCAGTCCTCGGCCTGTTTCCGGACAAGACAAGGCTTCCTTGAAGGGAATTCCAATTCTGTCCACCGCCAAAACCTGTGACGTACAGGATGTACTAATGCCGGCGTTGCGACAGGAGGTCGCGCCTCTAGCCGGCCGATGCTCGGCGAAACAGGATGGCGCTTGAAAATGAATGCTTTGGATGAATTTGGGAATTTGTTTTCAAAGAGCACGAGCATAGCTAAAATCGCCAGTATTTGCAATGATCACCTATTCAATCCTCAATGTGGTTTAAGCCTGATGTCATGAAAACTTGCACGCACATTCACACGCATTATCGCACTCATCTTTCAATATCAAAGGCTCCTTATGCTTCCCTTGCTTTCGGCTTTCATGAAATTATTGCTGTTCGGATTTTCCTCGAAAAAAGCCCTTATCGCCAGAATCTTGCTTCTCGAAAAAGAGCGCGAGATTCTGTTACGGCATTACCGCTTTGAGAACAAGCGAATCCCTATTCGTCACCTTGACCGCATATTCCTTGCCGTTCTCAATTCAGCGCATAGCATTATAAATAGCCTTGCCATCATCAAGCCCGAAACCCTCCTCGCCTGGCAGAGGGTGCTCCTTAAAAGCTTCTGGACCTATCCCCCGCATCCCCGGGGCGGGAGACCTCCCGTTTCGCAGGAGATCAAGGAGCTTGTTCTTCGCATGAAAAACGAGAACCTCTCCTGGGGATACGTGCGTATCAGCGGAGAGCTGAAGAAGCTTGGCATCGACCTGGATTCCACGACTATCGCAAATATCCTCCGTCATTATCGCCGTAAGGGAAAGATCCGCGCTTCGCTTACCTGGAAAAAATTCCTGAAATCCCACATCGATTCGCTTTTTGCGACGGATTTCTTTACGATCGACACCATTTTCAACCAGCGATTCTACATTTTCTTCATCATAAGTCACGGCACAAGGGAAATCGTTCAATTTGCCATTACCCGGAATCCCGTGAAGGAATTCGTGAGACAACAGATGATCCTTTTCGAGGAAAAGATCAAGCGTCCCGTGTATCTCATCCATGACCGTTCCGGGGAACTCTTTCAGGACTATGCCTCATTCGGTATAAAAGAAATCGTTACCTCCGTCAAAGCCCCGAACATGAATGCATTTGCTGAGCGTTTCGTCGGCTCCATTCGCAGGGAAGCGTTTGATAGCTTCATTGTTTTCAATGAACAACAAATTCGGAGAATTCTTGTCGAGTATATAGATTACTACAACTCAATGCGTCCCCATCAAGGTATTGACTGCCGAATTCCTGCCGGAACCTTGCCTCCGGATGATCCCTTGCATCCTCTAAAATGCTCCGGTATCCGCTCTAAACCGGTCCTTGGAGGACTTCATCATCATTATTTCCGGAAGGCATCGTGACGTATGGTGTTTACTCTTAGTTGTAATTAATGTTGAATACGATCACCAGGTCGCACCTCCATCCAGAGAAAGTCCTGAAATCAAATCCGCCGGGGTATTACAAAAATAGCTTACTCCGAGATGCTCGTCCGCGGTGACAGTGATTGATAAATCATAAGCGGACACAAGGTGTATAAGCGATAATTCCCATGTTGCGCCGGAATCATTTGATTTCGCCAGATGAATACCGCCTTGATAATAAAGGACATAAATACTATTACTATTTGCGCCTATTACCGCATATGGGACAAAAGATACACCTGCTTTGATGGTTTTAGCAGACCAGCTCGTACCAAAATCGGTCGATTTTGCGAATCTCAAGCATTTATCAGTGTCGTTATAATAACTGATAAATACATTGTTGCCATTTACTGCGACAGACATCTCTGTTAAATATATTCCCACTGAATTGTCTACCGTTGCGAGCGACCACGTGTTCCCGTTATCGGCAGAGAGTGCACATTTTAAATATCCCGTCTCATGATCTAGATAAGTAATGGCAACATTATTTCCGCTAACTGAGATAGAGGTATGAAACAATAAGTACGAAACTGTTATTAGCTTCATATCGCTGCTTGCCCAAGTCGTTCCACCATCCGTCGATTTGGCAAAACGCAATTCATCGAAATCCGCTCCGTTAGTAACGTAACTAACATACAAACTGGACCCGTTATTAGCCATCGACAAACTCACGCCAGTAATACCGGTCGAGTCTATCGTCTTTTTATTTGCAGCGGGCCATGTTGCACCTCCATCAGTTGACTTTGCAAATTTGAGAGTACTGTATTTGTAACAAATATACACATCTGATCCATTTACTCTAATAGCAGTTTTATCTCTATCACAATCTGTTGATATGACCGATTTATTCCAGCTTACTCCTGAATCAATGGATTTGCCGAATTTCAGGTCATAATTTGTATCATCATAATATGAAAGGTAGACATTATTTCCATTCAGGGCTATCGAGGATTCTCTTCCAACGCTGCCCACTGAATCAACTGTCTTGAAAGAAGAACCATGTCCCTTTATTGTGAAAGTGAAAACGCTCGTGTCAGGATCATCACTTTGGATGGTAACCGTTGCCGTTTTTTCGCCCAATGTTAGTGGTGTGAAAGTAATAGTTGCCTCATTATTATAATCACCATCAATTACGGGTGTATGTGGCTGTGTTGTTACAACAAACAAGTCCGCATCGGGCCCAGAAATCTCGACCAAAGGGGTCCCGGTCAAATTGACAGGATCTTTACTGTAATTATTCAAATCAAAATGAAAATTCTGCGATCTGGTTAGTTCTACATTGCATATATCAACAGTTCCATTATTGGGGATCCACTCCTGAAAAGGTGTACTCCCATAAATCTGAAGATCAGGTGGCAAATCGCCCGAATCGTCAGCGCCGCCCCCACCTCCCCCGCCGCATGTGACCAATGTTATCATGACAGTCGTCATGATGATCCCAGAAATATTTCTCCCGATGGCACGCATTTTACTTTTCATCAATACTAATTCCTCCAGTAATGATCTATCATTATGTATTGAAATACTAAATGCTCATGCAGCTATTATGTTACTAATTCCATGGTGCGATAAAAAATATTTCACAATCGCATAACGTCTCACACGGCATTTCAATTCTTCTTCCTCTGCTCAACCTCAACGATCGCCCCAATATTCTGTTCATACATCTTGACGTTCTCGCTTATAATGCGCGCGAACTCCTTGGCGAACTGCGGGCTCATGCGCACATTCACAAGTGGCTTGATTCCCTGGTAATTGCTGCTTCCCAGTCCAAACGTGAGTTCGAACTCGTAAGGGCTGAAGTTTACGATTGCGGTGTTCGTGTAGACTTCGGGGACGACGATTTGTTGGGGTGAAGCAGGTGCTTGTTGTTTTTGATCTTCTTTGGTCATGTTATGTATTCCTTGGTTGTGTATTAAAATACTAGAACTATTTGAAAGGCCTTTGATTAATGCTCCCGACACTCATGCCATATTTCTTTGTTTGAATAATCACCGTCAACAGTTCCGACTAAATATTTTTCAATAAAATCATCAAGCTTGTTATCCTGAAGATATTCACATGCCGAATATTGACCATATTTATCAATATTGAAATCACCAATACCTGTTGGGGTTTTGTTTATTGCAACATATGAATCATATATATCAAATTTATTATGCGGGTAAAAACTGATTCTCACCATGTCTTTGGGGATTCCACTTCCATATGGTTCGCTGTGAAGCAATATTGTATATAATTCATTTTTAGTTTTCATGGTAATGGTTGTTCTTCTACTGAATTGTCCAGAATATATTTCAGCTGCTTTCGTTTTACCTATAATTAAATGACGAAATTCATTAATTATATTCTTATCCTTTATATAAAGGTAACATATCCTATCACCTGCATATGTCACAATTGAAAGTGCTTCAACCTCTTTTACGCATTCCTTCTCCAATTCAATTATTCTTTTCCTTGATTCTTCTGGATCACATTTTCTTCCACAATTGACGGCTATTAGAATTAATCCAAAACCAATAATTATTAGATTTCTAAAATTCATTTAAAATCTCCATTTAAATGTTTTCCTATAGTTCTCATTAACTGATGTATAAGTTTTTCCAATATTCACTCCCCCACCGCCTATACCATAACTTGCACCAACTGAAGCCCAAGATTTACCACTTTTATTATCAGGTTCTGTTGATGAAGCCGATATTCCCAAGTAAGTAGGCAACCCAATTCCATAGTTCATTTCATTGCCCTTACCTGTATAGTTTTCAATGGCATCTGTTGGGCTATTAAAGCTTGCAAAACTAATATTTGCTCCCCCTGAAATAAGGTTACTATACCATCCATACATAGGATTATTACCCACTTCAGCATTTTCTGAATACTTCCCGGTTTTATCCACACTCGCAGGAAATAAATCAACCACCAGATCGATTTTCGAGTTTGAGAGATTCTCACTATCAATATTCACTCCTGCATGCAGCATTGCATTTCCCTGATACTCTCTCCCTGCCGAAAGCGCAAATAATGATACGGATGACTCAAAAACCAAGGAATACATTACTTGCACTCCATGTGGCCCAGCCACTGAATCAAGATACGGTTGCATTAATTCTCCTGCTGCACCCTTGGCAGTGTCATACGCATCACTAATACCACCACCAACATTTATTCCAGTCAGTTCGTCAAATGCGGAATTTGCATTGTTGAAAGCAGTTACAGGATTAAATATTGAATCCATTGTATCCATAAGATTCTGCGCATAAGGCGAATCAGTTCTCCCATTCAATAAACTCCCCACCCCCTGAAACAACTCAGATAATCCATTATCGTATCCAATCGTATTCTCATAATTATCTCTCGCCGCGTTTGACCTCACCACCGTGCTCCCATTTTCTTCATCCAGGTGCCACGCAGTTCCCGCTCCCGCGGTATACGCCCATCCCGGAATCCCTGTATCTGTCATGGTGCCACTAGGCGAGGCTATACCGGAAATCAATGCTCCTCCAAATGGGTTGCTAGCCAGTTCCATAAGCCGCTCGGTTCGTGACCTTGCCATCTCCTGGTCTACCAGATTCATCCTCATTCCATCAACCTGTGACTGTACTTTGCTCGTATCATACCCCATCTGTTCCATCATCGCGATCTTTGCCTCGGTCACTTCTGTTGAATCGTTGTAGAAGTTCCCCGTGACATCCCCAGACATCTTCTGGACCATTCGCGCGTCCATTTCTCCGCTCGCCCACATGGCCTTGGAGTCGTCATAGTCTTTGGAGAATCTATCATACTCTCCCAGCGCCGCCGCGACGGCTACCTCGGTATTCGTCCTGTACCCATCTCCCGAAGCCAAATTGAACGTACTCTGGGCAAAATCGCTCACCCCATTCACAATCCCCATCGAATCCCTCACCACGCTCATCGCGGAATTCTTCAATCCAAGCCATATACCGCCCAGGAACGTGTCCGCCTTGTCCATGTTATCGGCGGTCTGCTGGGCTTCGTTCGGATCGGTTTTTCCATTCTTCTGGTCCCACCACGCCTTCGTGCTCTGGAGCGCGGCGTCAAGCGTGTTCACGTAACACGCCTGGTTGAGGTCAAACTTCTGCTCCCTTCCCATGGCGTTGTAGGCGAGGTTGCTCACGGTGTAAGACGTAAAGTTCTTTATAAGAGACTGCGTGTATTTGTTATCCGACCCCACACCCTCGGACGCCTTGTCAGCCATGTAGGTGCTCATAGTATCCGCCGCGCCCGCCTTCCAGTCAATGCGGTTTCCGTTTAATCCTGCGGTCATGAGCATTTTGGTGGAACCGCTTGCGAGGGCACCGGCGAACGTGCTGCCGCCGTATGCTCCTTTGAAGCCCGCCTGCATGGTCGACGCGGCGTAGCTTATTGCGAGGCTCTTTCCC
>SCSX01000042.1 GCA_004297825.1 Spirochaetota bacterium | reverse complement strand
TCAAGATGGGGGGAGCAGGCATAACTATGCCGAATTTCCACATTACGCCATCGGCCAGAGGATCGAAAATGGCATAATATGCTGGGAATTGTACTGGGGAGACCCCGGCGACACCCCTAAGGGAAGAATTCACCGCCGCACTTCATCCCTGTAAGCATCATAGAAACACACACGTCCAACACCTCCAGGGGCGAGGTGTGTCTTCCACTCCCCATTTCCCTTATGTAAACCACTTCCCGTCCCCCTCATTGCCCGGGGACTCCCGGAGCCTCCGCGCGAAGCCTGAAGATCTGGTACGGTGCGTTTGCGCGCACGTGCGCCTCGTCGCGAAAGATCACGTGCTGGAGCGCGCTGCAGCTCACGTAGAGCCAGCCCCCCGGCCCGAAGCTGAACCCGTCCGGCCAGCGAAGCCGGGGGCTTTTCACCAGGGTTTCCAGTTTTCCCCCCGGACGGATCACATGTATCGCATAACGCTCCATGTCACCCAGGTACAGGTTCCCCGCGTTGTCCGTGGTCATTCCGTCGCTGTGGGACTTCGCGGCGTATTTCTCGACCCGCGCCGCGAGCGCGTCGGCGGAAAGGGTTGCGTCGCGCAGGGAGACCGTGTCGATGCGGTACATCGTATCGCCCGTGAGCGGTCCGAAATAGAGCGTCTTCCCCTGCCGGTCGAGCGCGATCGAGTCCAGGTTGATCTTGAGCGGAATCGCGCCGAACAGCGCGATGTCCCTGTCGTCGATGCGCATCCGGTGGTTCGTCGCCATGAACGACGGATGCGACGCGAGAAGCCGCCGGCATTTTTTCGCCGCGATGTCGAGGACCAAAATCGCGGGTGAGTTTGCGACGATGCTCGTATCCGCGATGTACATGAATTCCGCCTTCGGGTCGATCTGCAGATCGTTCATCATGGAGCCGAACCCGGCGACCCCCGACGGAAACTCGTATTCGTAGACGAGCGTATCGGTCGCCAGGTCGAACGCGTACAGGCGCGGCCGGTCGGTGCCGTGATTACCGTGGTCGAGTGTCCACAGGCGGTTCCGGGAATCGACGCGGAGCGACAGCACCGTGGTGTAGTAATGTCCGTCCTTGTTTTTAAGCAGATACGACGCGTCCGGGTAGGGAACCGGTTTCCCCTTAACGAGCTCGGCAACCCTTAGCGAAGGGTTCGCGTCCGGGTGGAAGGTGAAGAACACCCTGCCCGATCCCGCGACGGCGATATTGCCGGGGGGAAAATCCAGGTTCGCCACGACCTCGAGCGCGGTTTCGCCCAGGAGGGGCGCCGTGCTCATGTCGCGCAGGTAGGCGCCGCCTCCCCAGCGGAGATACAGCGCCCCCAGCGCGAGCAGGCAGACCGCGACGATTACCGCGAGCGCCGCGGTCATGATTTTTACAAGAGCGCTCATATTTTCCTCCTGTATCCGGATATCTGCCGTGTGTATCGGCCCCCGGCCCGGCCTCTGCCTAGAATGTATCATCTGCCGGGAGCGCCCGTCAAGCACGGGATTTCGAAGCCGTTTCACTTAATTCCGTCTAACGCGCCAGCAGTGCCCCCGCGCCGGCGCACGCGGCCGCGATCAGCACGGTCCAGGCGGCGAGCGCACTAATGTAGCCGCGGGGAGCATCGGCGAAATAGCGCCGCGGGGCCGCGACGAGCCGGAGGTTTTCGTCGCCGCCGGGCAGGGAAAGGAGAAAACCCGTCAGGAGCGCCGTGAAAAATCCGGCCGCGTTCCACCACATCCAGGACACCGCGTCCCCGAAGAACCGCCACAGGAAGATATTGAGCGCGACCCCCGACACGAGACCGGTGAGCGCGTGAGCTCCCCTAACCCGGGGAAAGAGGATGCCGAGCGCGAAAAATCCGGCCACTGGCCCGTAGAACGCGGAGCCGATCCTGTTCACGAGCTCGATCACGGTCTCGGGACCGCCCACGAGGTTGAGAGCAAACCACGTCGCGAACACGCCCCACCCGACCGACAGCGCGCGCGCCCCCACGACCCCGGTCTTTCTCCCCGCGGCGGCGAGGCGCGGAAATATTTTGACAAGTACGTCCTCCCACGCGGACGCGGAGAGGGAATTCATGGCGGAATCGAGGCTCGACATGCTCGCCGCGAGTATCCCGGCGACGAGCACGCCCTTGAGCCCGGCCGGCACGTATTCCATGTAAAAACGCGGCATGAGAAAATCGGGCGGCGCCCCGGCAAGGCTCGCGGCGAATTCCGGGGTACGCTCCAGGAACGGGATCATGAGCACGCCCACGGCGCAGTAAGTCGCCGTCAGGAGAAAGCGCACCACCCCGTTCATGAGCAGCGCCTTCTGCGCCTCCCTCGTGCTCGCGGTGGCGAGAAGCCTTTGCGCCTGACTCTGGTCGCAGCCGTAGTAGGATACGTACAGGAAAAATCCCCCGATGACCATGGGCCAGAAGGAAAAAGGGTCCCCGTCCCCCAATCCCGTCGAGCCGAACCGGAAGGCCGTTGCGCGAAACGCCGATTCGGCGGGAAGCGACAGGTCCCCGCCCAGCTGCGCCGCGATGATGCCGATACACGCGAACGACGCGATCCACAGGATGACGAGTTGCACGAAGTCGGTATAGATGTCGGCCAGGATTCCCCCGGCGGTGGTGTAGAGCACGGTCACCGCGCCTATGAGGAGTATGGTCAGCCCCAGGTCGATCCCGAGCACCGCGGCGCTCACGTACGAGGTCGCGAGGAGAATCACCCCGGCCCCCATCGAGCGGCTCGCGAGAAAGATCACGCTGAGCACCACGCGCGACGATACGCCGAAACGCTTTTCGGCAAATTCGTATATCGTGATCCCGCCCGCGCGGCGGAACACCGGCACCAGGAACACGATCACGACCGCCATCGCCAGCGGCACCGCGATCTCGTATTGCATCCAGACGAGCCCCCCGCCCGCGCGCAACGCGATGAACGCCGGCGCGCCTATGAGGCTTATCGCGCTTACCTGGTTTGCGAGGAGCGACGATCCCACGAGCCACCAGGGGACGGTCCGCCCCCCCAGGTAATAATCCTCCCGGCTCTCCTGCCGCCGCGCGAGCATGAAGCTCATCCCGACGACCCCCGCGATGTACGCAGCGACGATAATCCAGTCGAGCGCATTCATACGATCCTCCCAATGCCTGATAGTAACCTGTTCGGAGGTTCTTTGCAAGCCGGAAACGACGGGGGGCGCCGATGCGCGGGTCTGCCCGTGGGGACGCGGGATCGTAGATCGGGACTTGTCGGGGCGTATCGAGTGTGAATTATTTTTCAGGCGCCCGGATCGAAGCCGGGAAAACCGTTCTTATTTTTCATTCCCCATTCGTATTCACTCTGGACGCCTTTGTCCCGGAGGATACGGAATGCTTCGCACTTCTATAAACATGAGCCACATCGTCTACGTGAATATCGCCCTTGCCGCGGCAAAGCTGAAAACAAGCCGCCAGCAGGTCGTCATTATGC
>SCSX01000041.1 GCA_004297825.1 Spirochaetota bacterium | reverse complement strand
ACGAAAATACTCCGCCGCACCGCCTCAGATTAATCATCACAGCTCCGCACGCACACCAAACCAGGGGTAAGGTATGCTCATGCACGCCCACATCACCGGAAAAAATTCACACTCCGCACGCGGCGCCGCCCCCGGCCTGAAAATTGGCTTGCCAAACCGGGCGCGCTTACTAACGTACACGAAGTTTTGGAATTCTATCAATAATATCGGTCCCCGGGCCATTTTTGCGTGCGGGATCGCGGAGGCATTTAATGAAAACAATGAGGTTCTTCAGGGGAACGATACTTTCGGTTTCGCTCGGGGCGCTGGTGGCGTGCTCGAGCTTTTTCGTATCGGACTCCTATTACGGGGTGAAAACCGGCGGCAAAAACATTGTGTTCGTGATCGACATCTCTGGCAGCATGGAGGGCAGGGCCGAGGGCAACATTAGCGACCAGCTCCGCGCCCAGGCGGCCGAGCGCCTCGCCGGCAAGGTGGGCTCCATGATCGGGGGGCGCATCGGGGGCTACGTATCGTCGGGGATCGCGAGCGAGACGACCAAGCTCGCCAGCGCGAAACGCGAGCTCAAGCCCGCGATCATGGGCCTTAACGAGACCACGAGGTTCACGATCGTGACCTTCTCGGACGGCGTCGCCACCTGGAAGGACGATCTCACCGTCGCGACCAAGTCCGACAAGGCGATCGGGTACGCCTTCGTCATGAACCTCTCGACCCAGGGCGGAACAAGCGCGATGGCCGGCATCGCGCGCGCCTTCATGGTCCCGGGCGTGGATACCATCTTCTTCCTCTCCGACGGCTACCCCTCCGACGCGGGCGGCGACCAGATCGTCGAGGCGGTGAAGGCGATGAACCAGGGACGCGGCATCCAGGTGAACACCATAGGCCTGGGCGACGATAAGGACGAGAAGTTCTTGAAGAAGCTCGCGAAGGAAAACGGCGGGAAGTATATAGAAGGCTAGTCCGTGTTATGCCTTGTGAAGGCGCGGAAACGCTTCCGCGCCTTCACAAGGGCGTGCAGGGCAAGGAAAAATTCCGCTGGACAAAACCGCCCCCATGACGCCTCTGGTCACACACCGTATAAACGGATGATCAAATAGTTCGGGTCTTTCCACATCACGCAGCGCCGTTGGCCGTTCTCTCCCCCAGGCATCCCGGTTCGCTCACGCTGAAGAATTCTTAAAGGAAAGCGGGTAATTATTCGTCATCGGCTTTCGCATAACGGAATTCTAAGGACGACGGGTACGTACATGGAACGAGTCACATTCAGGGATCTTGGTCTCTCCGAGCATTCCCTCAGGGAGATCGAAATCAAGGGCTTCGAGGAGCCCACGGAAATACAGGCGAAGGTGATCCCCCTCCTGCTCTCCACCGACAAGGACATCATAGGCCAAGCCCAGACGGGAACGGGAAAGACCGCGGCGTTCGGCCTGCCCATCATGGAGATGGTGAGCGAGCACGCGGGCTGCGTACAGGCGATCGTGGTGGTGCCCACGCGCGAGCTCGCGATCCAGGTCTCCGAGGAGCTCAACTCCTTCCGCGGAAGCAAGCGGCTTCACGTGGTGCCCATTTACGGCGGGCAGTCCATGCAGGACCAGATCCGCAGGCTCGCCCGCGGCGTCGACATCGTGGTGGGAACCCCCGGGCGCATCATGGACCACCTGCGCCGCCGGACACTGAAGCTCGATAACATCTCTTATGCCGTGCTCGACGAGGCCGACGAGATGCTCAACATGGGCTTCGTCGAGGACATCGAGGAGATCTTCCGCCACACCAACCAGGCGCGGCGCACGCTCCTGTTTTCGGCGACCATGCCCTCGCACATACTCAAGATCGCCCGGAACTATATGCACGAGTACGTCACCATTTCCATAAAGAAGGACGCGCTCGCCGTCGACATGATCGACCAGATTTACTTCGAGGTCTCCCAGGCCGACCGGTTCGAGTCCCTCTGCCGCATCATCGACATCGAGGAGGAGTTCTACGGGCTCGTCTTCTGCCGCACCAAGGTGGACGTCGACCAGCTCGCGGGCAAACTCATCGACCGCGGCTACGACGCCGAGGGCCTGCACGGCGACTTCTCGCAGAACCAGCGCGAGCGCACCCTGGAAAAATTCCGGAAGAAGCACACCACCATCCTCGTCGCGACCGACGTCGCCGCGCGGGGTATCGACGTCGCGGACCTCACGCACGTGATTAACTACGCGCTGCCGCAAGATCACGACGCGTACGTGCACCGCATAGGCCGCACGGGGCGCGCGGGCAAGAAGGGGATCGCGATCACCTTCATAAGCTCCTCCGAGTACCGGAAGCTCCAGGCGATCATCAACGTCACGAAGGCCTCCATAAGGAAGAAACAGCTCCCCAAGATCGCCGATGTCATCCACGCGAAGAAGATGCGCATCGCCACGGAGATCGCCGCGCTCATAGAAAAGGGCGACCACCGCGACTACCTCGACACGGCCCGGGAGCTCATGTCCGGGCAGGAGCCGCACGACGTGCTCGCCGCGCTTCTCCGGTACTCATTCCGCAACGAGCTGGACAGCGCGAGCTACAACGAGATCCACGAGGCCTCGGTCGACCGGAAGGGAACGACCCGCATCTTCGTGGGAAAGGGCTCCAATGACGGAATCACGCCCCGCAAGCTCCTCAAGCTCATCAAGACCGAAGCGGACGTGGATGTGGACGCCATCAAGGGCCTGGTGGTGAAGGACACCTTTTCCTTCCTCACCGTTCCCTTCGCCGAGGCGGAGCTCATCATCCAGGCGTTCAAGGAACACACGGTGCACAATCGCCCGCTCGTCTACCGCGACAAGAAACCGGCGGGCTCGTCGAAACCCTCAGGTCCCTCGAAGCCAAAGGGCAAAGGGAAGCCCAACGTCGGGAGATCCAATCCCTGGCAGGCGAATAAGAAAAGGGGATAGGGGGCCGATACGCACGGCGGCGGGCGTATAAACCGCACGCATAAAACCTGGTATCAGACAAAGCCTTATCGAAATTCACATCGAATCTGTTTCCAGCCAAATTGTTTTTCAATCTGTGGCTTCTCTTCGCATCTCGCGTGTGACGGACAGGACGTCCTAATGGTGTCCACTAACGCGCCATCCTGGCGCATGGGCGCTGGCGCGCCTCGTGTGCGCACACGGTGCTGCGACAGGAGGTCGCGTCAGCGCCGGTCAGCCTTCCGCTCGGGCCTCCTGCCCTCACGTGTCGGTGTTGAAGGGTGCCAACGCGTTTTGCAAGCATCGAACCTGTTTCCCCTCCCTTGAGCTTTCAAAAGATATCAACTACGACAATTTTAAAGACCAAATAAAAGACTCACTTCGAAAAACCGAATACGGTAAAATGTGGTATGCGTTAATGTCTCCATCTTTTAAAGAATAAATATCAAGTGCGTCCTCTTTCCGGGAAAAGCTCCCAATATATTAAAACTGGAAGTTTAAAATAAACGATTATTCTTGACTTTCAGTATGTTAACAGCAAATGTTAATTAAAATGTTTTATCGAAGATTACTAAGAGGAAAACAGCAGCAGCGGCTGAGAAAAAATTATTCCAGAAGGAAATTTTCCGCTGCAGAATCGGGAGGTGCAATTATGTTATTATTTAACAGGACTGCAGGTGTAATTAAGAAATTATCAATCGTTGTATTTATCGCCGTTGTTTTTTCTTCCGTCGCTGACAGTAAAACCTGGAAAGCCACGCCGGACCAGGTGAACCTCTACAGGGAAGTGAAGAAGGCTATTGCCGGTTCTATTACGGCAGGCCCTGAAGGATGGAAGGAAAATAAAGATAATTTTCCTGAACCGAATGAAAATATTCCTGACGGGGATTTCCCGTACCAGTTTGTATACAATGTTGAGTGGAACGACAATGCCAGGCAAGATGCTGCGAATGTTGCAGTACCGAAAGCAGTAAATGAATACTGGACAAAATCGAAGCAGAGGGAACTGAAAATATTAACTGAGAAAAATGGAAAGCTTTCTGAGGAATTTGCAAAGGCCGTCGTGAATAACGATCAGACAGCCATTGAAAAGCTGAAGTTGGAAATGGAGGAACTTGCAATAAAGATGCAGGAGCTTACCAACGGAGAAAAAAATATAATACAGAAGATGAGCCCGCATGATGTCAGGGTGACTGTGACGTTCTACATTAATTATTTCGGGAAGGAAACGTACGGGCCTACAGTGCAGGGTGAACCGGTTTCAGGCAACCAGGCATTCCGCCAGCAGGGGAAATACAACGAGGAAAGGGGATGGAGTGAGGAAACAACATATGTTCTGATTGGTAATAAGTGGCAGGTAAAAAGCAGTGGGGATGGAGTGGTTTTCGACGTTACAGGCCTGAGTGGTGTTTCATATACTACAGTGCAGTCTATCATGGTGTCGGTACAGGCGGATCCACAGCGTACCAGGAGTATCCTGGCAAAGATGGACTGGAATGCCCTGAACAGATTAATTAAAAACTGACTTATTGAAAATTTAATAAACAGTTCCTTCTGGGAAAATACGATATTAATTTAGCAAAATTATCAAACACCCTGTTAGCGCATGCGCCTGCGATACACCCCCTGTGTGACTCGCGCGTGACGGACACGATGTCCTAATGGTGCCCACTAACGCGCCATCCTGGCGCATGGGCACAGGCGCACAGGCGCACCTCGTGTGCGCACCCGGTGCTGCGACAGGAGGTCGCGTCAGCGCCGGCCAGCTATCCGCCGCACCCCGCCCCATTGCTTGAAGAAGAAGGGAACTTTTTGAGTAATGCATTGATCTCGTATTTCAATTACCCATTCTTCTTTTATTGCGCGAGCCCCCGGGCCGGATTCACCACCGGCGATGACCCAGTCTATGGATTGTAAATCGACATCTTCGATCCTTGAAAGAAGCGGTTCAAAAGAGATGAACTTCAACCTTGCCTTTGTTTGCCTTAAATCATCCAGCCTGTCCATATGAGCCCGGCTCTCAATTGTCACCCCCGTCCAGGTGTTATCGGACCATTCAAGGAACTTGTCGTATTCGCGAAGAATATTCGAGCGCTTTGTCAGAATCTGAAAAGTATGCCAATGGGCGGCTTTCATCACCTTGAATAAGGCTTGAATGACCGGCAAAGGAACTTCCTCGTGGAATAGATCGCTCATCGAGTTAACGAATATTCTCTGCGGTTTTATCCATTTCAGGGGAAGGGCGAACATGTCTTCATGTATAGTGAGATCGAATCCATTGCTATAATTCTTCTGGCCCATCGCTTTTAACCTGGCGGCCATTCTTTCGGCATAACAATTTTTACAGCCCTCGCTGAGCCTGGAACACCCGGTTATCGGATTCCAGCTCGAACCGGTCCATTCAATCGACGAATTGTATGCCATGAATCATATCCTCTTTAATAAGTAATCGGCGATTTTAACCGCGGTCTTGGCACCCTTTGGATTGCCCGCGGCAAATGCCAGTAGAAAAAAGGGGATTATTTTTACTATTCCTGAGCATTGCCGGCTTTTCAGAAACTTTCTCGAAAATTGTTTTTGAACGCTTAATCAATAATGCAGTGATACAGACCAGATTGAGATTTTTTACCACGGTTCCTTTGTTCATGAAAAATAATAAAACGTGGTTTTCATATAAGAGGGACTGGAAAACAAGGAGAAGGCTTAATATCTGTTGATTAATTATAAAGACATTTACCCAATAATTTGATGAATGGGAAATATGACTATCGGTTAATTGCGGCCAAAGGGAATAGTATCGTTTTAAGATAATCATCGGTTTCAATAAATTCCGGGTCTCTACCGGACGCCTCGCGAATCAATGGCAATACCTTTTTTCGAATACCCATGCCACGTGCTTCCATGTATCCATAATCTCTTGTCGTTTCGACTAAAACAGGATTACGGTGCGATCGCTGCCCGGCTAACATCTTTTCTATGGTCATGGAGTTTTGAAGACCGCCGGGACTAATGATTTCCATTCTATCAGCATAGATTGATACTTCTATATCCACAGATCTGGTCCAATCGCGGTGGACTAGTGCATTTACAATGATTTCCCTGATTGCTTCAAGCGGGTATATGTATTTTCTCTCCCTTCTAATGTCTCCTTCCTCCAAAGTATCATTGGAAATATATGGTTCGATCATATCAATGAAATGTTCAATTAGACCATCGCCTATCATTACGCGCCCTTTTCCAGCCTCATGCTCCCATAGGCCGACGATTGAACCATCTAACACTTTATCAAGTTTCGTTGCGTAATCCTTCTCAGTTCCCTTATAAACCGTTACTCTGATTCCAGCCTGTTTAAGAATACTTCTTGGTCGAAGCCCAAAAATAACCAGTCCGGCAATTGTGCAGCATGGTGGAATATGTTCATTTTCAGACATCAGCCCCATTCCAGTCAGGCGCTTTATCCATTCTTCATCATTTCCCGGTTTTGCTGTATCTCCAATTATATTATTTATGTAATCGGTAAGCCGATATACATCCAGTGAATCGAAACCGCTGCCGGAAACAGGCAGTAGTTCAGAATGCAGCAAACCGCCGGTGGCAAACAACCGGGCTTGTTGTTCACGGGTTGCTCTGCGAGATGTACTGCCAATTCTAATATAGATTTCTTCCCTGCCCGAATGGCGTAAAACATACGGCTTGGAAATCCCTTGAGACAGGGATATAGCAGCAACACGGGTGGAATCATCAATTTTGATTTCTTCATAATATGGTAATATCCATGGGTGAACCTTGTCTGAAAATATGTTCATCACCCACTCTTCAAGCCTGTCTTTGCGTATTCCACTTGTCGTCCCATCATCCTCGACTCCAAGAAGAATTATTCCTCCTTTATGGTTCGCCAGAGCGACAATTTCAATAGCTAACTCCTCCGGCCTGCAATCATCGCGTTTGAATTCCACGCCGGAATTCTCTCCATTTGCGATGAGCTCTAATAATTCGGTTTTCAGCATAATCCATCCCTATTCATAACCATATTTATCCTTTCTCTGCATGAACGCTGCTTTACCGCCCTCCAATATTTCCGCCGCTTTATCGCGAACGAAGGGAGAATCTATCGAGCCCTGCCTCTCCGGCGGAAGCGTGGCGTCTTCACTGCTCGATTCCAGAATACCTATCCATTCCGCGTCTCCGAATACGGGAATATTAGCGTTATGCGTGGCGAAAATAAACTGCCGTTGCATCTTTGAAGCCCGTAATTCGGTTACGATTCTTTCGGCAATAAACGCATTGTCAAGATTATCTTCAGGTTGATCCATAATGAGAGGATCACTGTTCTCCAGAAGGAGCAGATGTAAAATCGCCGTACATTTTTGGCCAGTCGACAAGTTGCCAATCGGCCGATATGCCTCCGCGGCATGTGAAACGTTCAATTCGATTGAAACGCGATCCGGAAGTGACAGGGCTTCAAGCTTGAGCAAGTCAGAGAAATCGAGCTTTCCAAGCGCCTCCGCAACTGACGGAGTCACTTCCCACGGCTGGGATTTTAAACTCTCCTTCCCTTCGCGAATGGTCTTCACAAGCGATATCGGCGTAAGGCCTTGAGCTGAATCGATCCAGGAAAGCCTCTTCTCGCCTATGCCCTCAAGACCGCAATCCAGCAGGAAACGCTTTATGGGAGCCGTTTCTCCCTCGGGGATGATTGTAACTCTTAATTTCCCCGAAAGCTTTTTATTCAGGCTCTTAACCGAGCGTGTAAGCTGCGCGCTCCGCTGAGAACGAAGGTCTGATAATTCCGCGAGCAGGTTCTCGCGCTCTTTTTGGATTACCTCAAGAGCTTTTATTTGTGATTTTAAGCGTGCCTCAAAGGGGCGTATCTGTTCAATTCTTTTCAACAGATTCTGGTACGCAATGCCGATTTCCTTACCGGACTTTCCCTCGAGCGATGGAAGCTTTTTAAAGCTCTTTTCAATTTCCGCTTCGTTGCTTTCTATATCTTTGCCGCAGGCCTTCTGAAGCGTTGTGAATCCGGAAAATGATTCATGATAAGCTTTGTCGAAAGCATCCACCTGTTCTGAAAGCAAACTTATATAAGAAGTTATATGCTTCCGTATACTTTTAAGCTGTTCCTTGTGCGGAAGATCGCTTAATACGGAGTCTCCTAAAAACGATATATCGGGAATGCCCTCTTTCAGGGATTCCAGCGAGTCGGAAACCCGTTCATATTCTTCAGCAGCTCGTGACAACAGACCGCGCTCGCGTTCGAGATACGGGATGATTTTCAATTTTTCAAGACCGGTTTTCGGGTATTGCTTTTCCTCTTCCTGTAATTTGGGCAAGGTCGCGATCTTGTCTTGTATATCAGCGGTGTTTTCCATCGCTTTCATTAATTTATCGGCGTTGTCAGTCAGTTTTTTCTCAATTAGCGCGAGGTCCTGGGTTGATTTTCTGAAATCATCGGGCAGGAAGCGCTGGAGCGATTCGAACAGTAATTCCTGGTTATCCGCGATTTCAAGTATTTCGTTTTGTCCGTATAATTCCACATGCGGCAGAATATCGCCGGAGCTGAACCTGGAAACTGCACCATCTCCATCTTTGACGATAACCGGCTCGCCGTAACGTCTTGAAAGTATGAAAGTTCGTCCGGTTTTCGCTGAAGAGCGAATCTTCAGCTCAATTCGGCCTTTTTCCAGTCCAAGATTCGTTTTAATGATGTCTTCATGTTTCCTCCTGGCTTCCTTCCCGACCGGCGCCTTATCCAGTGCATAGCGTATGCATTCCAGGAGCGTCGATTTACCGGTTCCCCGTCCCCCGATTACCGTGTTAAGGTGTTCGGAAAGTTCGATTGAAAGTCCGTCAAGGAATCCTCCGGAGATGCTGATCGAATTGATCGTTGAATAATATCGTTCCCTGACATCGTAGTTTAAGCGCACCCTAGATTCTGAGTCTAAAAACGCCATTTTGAAAGCCTGAAAAGAGGGTGTCGTCATCTTTATCAGGCAGGACGCTGATGGGTCCTTTAAATCTTCCGGAACAGCTACATCCTTTGAATTTATTATTCCAATCGGGTGCGTACGAATGTATTCAGATTCCATATTTCGGATAATATTAAGAAAATTTTGCGGGAGATCATCCACCTTCCCGGGAATCTGCGCCGCACGCAGCAAAGGCAAGCGCCATATATGATTCAATTTCTGTTTGAGAAGTCCGCTGTCCAGGGTCGCATGCGCCGCGTAGGTAAATCCTTCAAGTTTATCCACTCTTCGGATCAATTCTTCGGCACTGAGTTTTGATGGACGGACACATTCATCGGGGTCGGTCAGGTCGAGATTTCCAAGATACCTTGTGAGCTGTTCGGTTGGTGTGCTTTCCGGGAAAAGGCAGACAAAATGAGCCTTTTCAGTCGTGGCTATCTCAAATCCGGGAAATACCAGAACATCGTTCCGGTTCAAGAGCGTTCTGATCGGGTCGATCGCTTTTACATTGCCATGGTCTGCGATTCCGATAATTTTTATGTCCTGCTCTTTGCATATTTCAAGGAGCTTTTGGTTGTACTCCTTTTCCGTCAAGCCATGACTTTTTCCACGATAACCGATATAATCATATGGATTAACCTGGAGGGCACACTTCCAGAATTTTGCTACTGTATAGGCTTCACTCATAATTTATCGCCACCTATAGTATAATCGGTATAATGATCAGATTTAAGAAATCATGAAGTAATTTGTATAAGTCCTCTTTATGTTTTCACACCTTTTCCGTCACCAGCACCTCTTCCCCCAGCATATCCACGATCTTAACCGCCACCGTGGTCTCGCCTTTGGGCACGGCAAGCTCGTATTTCCCCGAAACAAGGTCAGTTTTCTTGACGGGAATATCCGAAAGGACAACATTAAACACATTGCCGTCGTACGCCGTATCGATCATGACGCAATCCACCATGGAGTGCCAGTCGTTGATCTTCGGGGAGCTTACGCCGCTCAACAAACGCAGGCGCTCGATGATCGAGGGACTTGCGAAATCCAGTATCTCGACGCCGATCATTTCTTTTTTTCGAGCGATCTTCACCCGGGCCTTCGCCGGTTCATGGGAAATGAAGCCGCCGTATTTTGGGTCGGTACGCAGTTCTATGACATTTACCTTGTTCACCGCGCCCGATCCCTTGCGCAGCCTGTTCCAGTCCTCTACCCATGCCGCCGCGGCGATCTCCATCCCAAGGCACACCATCGTAATGTTCCGGTCTTCCTCGGGGCGTGCGTCCAGTTCCCGCTTCAGCTCTTCAAGATCAAGCGGCGTGAGGGGATGGGAAAACGGGACTATCTTCACGAGCTTTTTCCCCAGCGTGCCGTCAAAGTACGCGTTCGCGCGGGTGCGTACTATACCTATGTGTTCGCATGCCAGGTTGACCGCCTCGTTGTGCTGGATGGCCAGGTCGTAATCGTTGACGCGCCACACGGAAAATCCCAGTTGCGCAGGCTTGGGTTCCTCTTCCGGTTCGTCGGTTTCAATAAGCTTTCCCTGCGAATCTTCCTCCGCTTGTTGTTTTAATGCTTCAATCTGTTCGGTAATGATTCCCTGCAATCGTTTGGCAGTTGTCTGGATTGCGCCCTTGTTGATGTCGCAGCCTATCCAGCGACGACCGAGCTTCTGAGTTGCCTCAATCGTTGTTCCAGAACCGATGAAACAATCAAGAATCAAATCGAACGGATCAGTAGTCATTGAAATTATTCGCTGAAGAAGTGCGGTAGGTTTTTGGGTTGGAAACCCAATTCTTTCGATCGCTACAGGATTGACCGAATAAACATCAAGCCAAAGATCTTGAAGTTTGACTCCATCCATCTCATCTAAAAACTGTTTATATTGAATTCGCCCATCTTTGGATTCTGGAAATAGAAGTCGGCCCTGTTTGTCAAACATTTCCATCTTCTCTTTTTTCCACTTGTATCCGTTTGGATGCGGCAAGTATCCTTTATATTCGTAATATAGGTTAGGTCTTGGCCCAGGATTGCCTGTTGGAATAGGTATATATAGGCGGCCATTCTCATCTTTCTTCGCACGTTTTAAATATTCCTCATCATGATCATGATACTGCATAAGAAATTTATAGTCCAGCCCTTTAGTGTACCAAAATATCGTGTCGTGCAAAGTTCCACATCGTTTCATTGAAAGACCAGTGGAAGTAGATCTTTTCCATATTATTTCGTTCCTGAATCCTTCAGGTGAGAAAACTTCATCCAAGATGATCCTTAATAAATAGTTTTTAGAATCATCACAGTGTACAAATATGCTTCCCTTTTCACTAAGAAGTTCTTTCAATAATAAAAATCTCTCATACATAAACTGCAAATAATTATCATTTGCCCATATATCCGTATACTGAATCTGCTCTCCCAGCGTATAGCTCTCTCCGTCAATCTTGGTGGTTCCCTTCGCACCGCGAAGCTCCACCTTGCGCACGTAATCCGCTCCCGAATCGAACGGAGGGTCAATGTATACAAGGTCGACCTTTCCCCTGAAACCGTTGGCCAGCAAGTGCGCAAGCACCTCCTTGTTGTCGCCGTGAAAAAGAAGTCCGCCCTTGGGGTAACCGGCGGGCCAGTCTTTATACGCGTCACCGGTCCCCTTTAATGACGGGGGAGTTGCGCTCGCCCTGAAGGTATGTTCGGGATCAAAAGTTTCAACGTGCTGTGCGGGAAACGCGGTCACGTGCGTGAGCGGGCGCTTTCCCACCCAGCTTAGCATGGGCCGTCCCTTTGCTGCGGCGATCTTTATGGGTTTTCCTTCGCTGCCGGGTTTCTCGGCGTTCTCCTTTTCCGGGGCGGCCTTTCTTCCGGTATCTTTGGCCTTTTTCACTATTCGGTCTCCTCAATGAATTCGCGCGCGGGCTTCGCCTGATCGGCCGTGACGGTGTCGGTGGCGGTGAAGATCATTTCATAACGAAGCCTTTTGGGATCAAGGTCCTGCCACTTCTTGACGGCCATTGCCTTGCGACCGTTTTCTCCGTCGGTGGGGTGGTTTCGTTCACGTTCGCTTTTTATCTCTATAATGAATACCCGGCCCGTACCCGGCTTTCCCCCGCGCGGCGGCTTTTTACGGATGATAAAATCGGGCGTGTAGCGCCGCCACTTGCCCTTTTCATCCTTGTATTCCACGAAGAAGTCGGTTTTTCCCGGATCGGTGAGCGCCCCGGTAAAGTAAATGTCTTCGATATCGCCGGGCTTCAGGTTGATGGAATGGAGCATCTGCTCGAAGAAATGCTGCTCCGGCTTCGAGTCGAAATTGTAAGGGTCATAGTGAAATCCGAATTCCCCGGCGCGGCTTTTCCAGGTGGCGTAGCGCGCGATGAGCGCTTCACGGTCTTTGGGGTATACGATCTCAGCGGTGTAGATCTCGGCGCCGCCCGCGTCGATTTCCTTTTCAAAGCCCTCCGGTTTGATAAGGGCCAGCGCCACGTCCACCTTTTCCTCATGAATGTCATAAAACCGCGTCTGTTCCTCGACCTGTTTCCCGAGCATCTCACAGTGAGCAAGAGGAATATCATCGTTACCGTAGAGCCGCTTCAGTTCATCATAGACGATCCAGAAGTCAAGCCGGTACTGCGCCGCGAGCATCTGGGCCGTCATGTAGGCGTCGGCAGCTTCCGGAAGGTGCTCAATGACGACGGCGTCTCCCATCTGTTGCAACACGCCGGAGCTTGAAAGCTGTTCTTTCAGCGTGAAGGTCTTCTTTTCCATGGTTGCACCGGCCCCGTCCTTTGGCCTGGCAAGTTTTATCCGTCCGCTTCCGGAAGCGCCTTCCTTTTTAACGACCGTGCGCACCATCCTGGTCACTACAAGCGGCGGAAGGTCAAGCTTGCGAATCACTATACGTTCTCTCCGGCTTTCCTGGCCCGCGCGGTTCAGATCGGTGATGCTCTCACCAAAGGTCTCCTGCAACTGGTGGTCCAGCACGGAAAAATTGTCGGTAGAAAGGTACACGCGGGCTTTCCGCTCGTTACCCGGCACCTGGCGCAGGCAGCGTGTCGCCGCCTGGAGCACGAAGTTGTTGGAGCTGCGAAGCCTCCGCGCCAGTGCGCAGGCGAAGAGGGACGGGCAGTTCCATCCCTCAGTGCCCTTGTTGACCAATAGCATCACGCGGTGCGGCGACGCGGGATCGTTCAAGCGGTTGAATGCGTCAATATCGGCGCTTTTCGTGAGGCTCTCATCTGAGGTATTAACAAGGCAGAGCGCAGGGCTCCTGCCCGATTCCATAAGCGCTTTGTCCACGTGAGGGCGCAACTCCCTGAGATCGTCGGTTTGGGGGAAATACAACGCTATTTTTGACGGGCTGCCGTCGGGGAGTTTTACATCGCCGTACTCGGAAAAGAAATCTTTGATCACGTGCTCTACGTAAACGGCGGCGTTACCGTCGAAATCGTAGGCCTGTATGCTTCCGGCAAGATCTTTTAGATAGCCTTCTTTTATTCCCTGGGACAGTCCGTACCAGAACACGACATCCTTGAGCGCCTGCTTCTTGAAATAGGGCGTTCCGGTAGTATTCACCACGCAGTAGACATTGGTGGCGTCGTTAAGGTAGTCCACGGTTTTTCTCACTTTCTTGAGCTCGCTGTCAAGCGACTGTCCATAGGTGTGGTGCGCTTCGTCGGAAAAAACCGCCAGGTGCGGGAGACTTGCGATAGCCTGTAGCCTTAGGTTAGCGACCTCGGTGCGCGCTTCGTCCTCGGCCTCCGGCTTTATAAGGAGAGGTCCCAGGTCGGCTTTACGAATGCTCTCTTTCTGGATGCGAATCTTTTCAGTATTTGTCACCACCACATTGAACGACGACCGGCGGATTACCGGGATATCTTTTTCTCCATCGCGGGTGAATGTGAATTTTACCGATGCGGCGAATGATTTGTACATGCGCGGCGGCAGAATGCGATCAAAGGGAATCTCCACCAGTTCCCGGAGCGATTCAAGTATCGTCTTTCCGGGAGCGAAGACCAATGCGTTCCGTACAAAAGGTCCATTCGGATATTCCAGCGCCATGGCGAATTCCGTCGCGATGATCGCGCCCATAAGGATTGTTTTCCCCGCTCCCATGGCCAGGGCGAGAATATAGCTGGGATAGTCGAGGGTAATCGTCTCGCGGAGAGATTCAAGCTTGAAGTCTCTGACGAAACCATCATCTTTTTTTATTCGTTCCCAGAGAGAATCGATTCCTTCATCGAGGACCAGATCGTTGATCCCTTTGGTATTCAGACCAAGCGCCTCAAGGAGCTGAGACTGTTTCGGAATAAGTTTCCTGTATAAATCCAGTATATGCGGGGTTTCCTCAACAAGACGAAGGTACCAGTACGTTTCCAGCGCCCGTAGTTGCGGTCGGCGAAGAAAGCGCAGAGTATTGTTTGCGGATTCATGGGACCATTCAAGAATTTCTGCTATGGCGCTATATTTCCGGGTGGGATAGCCGTCGTCTCGCCATTCTGCAACCAGTAATTCAAGATGCTGGTGAAGGTGGTTCATTGTTTAACCTTATACGGCATAACAGAATGTCGATGGCAGCTATAACAGGTCCAGTTGCTTTGGATGTCTTGCAATGTCGCCATTAGAGATTCATGGTTGGTCTACTTGCATTTGTTTATATCTCACTTTCATGGTGCATTTTTTATGCTCTGTCAACATATTTTCCTTTGCCGCCCGCGACCGGTACTGCATCACCTCGATTTGATAGTATTGATTTTATCCGGGGATCCCCTCCTATCTCCCTCGCCTTCTCCCCCTCAATAACCAAATATTTCCCTCACTTTCGTTATTTATTTTGTCGGATACGCCCCGCTCCCGTCACTATACCAGTGAGACATGAAAATTCGCCGATACACGGGAGGGATATAACAATGGCACAGGTCCGATTAATCTCGATCCTCAAGGAGCTCTCAGGTACACTCGACGGTCTTGTCTACTATACGCGCAACGGCAAAGCCTGTGTCCGCCGTCATGTAATCCCTTCCAACCCGCGCACGAAGCGCCAGCAGGAGGGACGGACCACCTTCGCCCTGCGCGCCCATGAGTGGAGAAAGCTCTCCGCTATTGAACGAGACGCGTGGGATAGTAAGGCGCGCGGGAAAAACATGACCGGGTATAATCTGTTCATGTGGGAGGGACTTCGCGAAGGGCGCGTTGTTGAGGAAAAGGCATCTCGTGTCGATGTATCATCGATACAACACACGGCGGAACGGCACCTTTCAGCCGGCCCTGGTCTTTACTCCTGTTCGGGGGGCCAGGGGGACTTTAATGCTACATGGGGCCTGAGCGCCAAGGGGAACTCAGGCAGCGCCTTCCTTTTCCCCCAGCATCTGGCTTATGAGCCCGCCCAGCTCGTCGGCGAGCTGGTTCACCACCTTGGTCGACTCGGCGATGCGCAGGGAATGGATCACCACGTCCTGCGCGGTTTCGGAGATGTGCAGGATCGTTTTGCTCGATTCCTCCGTCGCGATCTGCTGTTCCTGGAGGGACGTCTCCGTGGCGTGCGATGTATCGGAGATGCGGACGTTCAGGTTGGTGATGATCTTGATGGTGTTGCCGATATCGGTGAGCAGGCCGCCCACCTCGGTGATCTCCTGGGTAATGGTGGCGATGGACGCGTTGAGTTTCGTGAGCATCGAGGAGGACTCTTGAAGAAGGGTTCCGCTGCTCGTGATCATGCCCCGGTTTTCCTTGATGAGCTTTTCGATCTGGCCGGAGTTCAGGGCCGTAGCCTCGGCGAGCTTCGAGACCTCGTCGGCGACCACCGCGAACCCGCGGCCGTGATCGCCGGCGCGCGCCGCTTCGATCGAGGCGTTGAGCGAAAGCAGGTTCACCTTGTCCGCGATCTCGTTGATCACCTGTACCAGGCCCGACATCTCGCCCCCCTTCTCCTCGAGCACGCGGAACTGCTCCAGGGTCTTGCCCATCTGGGAGGAGGAGTTGTCCGAGTAGCCGCGGATCTCGTTGATGGTTCCCGTGATCGCGTCGGAGCTCGTCTGGATCTTGCCATAGACCATGCGCAGGTCGTCCATGGACGACGAGGTGATCTGCACCTCCTCGACCAGGCTGCGCGCGACGCCGGAGATGGAGTCGGTGTTGCTCGTGAGCTCCTCGATTGCGGCGGTAATCTCCTCCAGCGAAGAGGCCTGGGACTGGGTAAGGTCGTGGATGCCGCTCACCATGGAATCCTGGTTCAATGACTCGTCCTTGAGCACCGATACGGAATGGCGTACCGCCTTCGCGATCTCCTGTATGCTCAGGTAATTCTTTTCCGCGTCGTCGGCCTTCGAGATCGCGAGAAGGAGAAGCTCGCGCGTGGTCTTCGCACCCGCCATCGCGAAGGCCCCGACCCAGATGTAGATGAGGAAGCGGATCGCGATGTTGCTTTTAGGCCCGTCAGGTAAAAGGCTGGGGTGCGCGTAAAAGAGCGCGATCTGGGAAACGATGACGATGACGAAGGTGTAGAGGCTCAGCCGCGGATTGAAATAGAATACGCTCAGGATGAGCAGGATGAAATGCGACGCGAAAAGCTCCTTTCCCCCGTATATGAAATACTGGAATATGAAGAGGCAAAGCATCACGCCGGAGATCGCGACATAGGCGGAGGCAACGGTTCCTCTCATGCGCATGGACGAGAACACCGTAACGGTGAAGAACGCGGCGGCCAGCCCCAGTTCCAGGATTATCGCCTCGTAGGTGAGGTAATCGGAGCCGATCCCCCCAAGCTTTATGAGCACTGCCGACACATTGGAAAGAAGGACGATACTCGCAAAGGCGACGAAGAGCCTCTTGTGGCTGCGGATGATGACACTGCTCAGTATGTCGGACTGGTGTAGCGGCTTGGCGGCGGGCGCCGATTGACCTTTTGACTTCATATCGAGTTCTCCCGGGGGGTGTGCCAAAAGGGCCACAATTGAAACAGGTACGCTTTAAGCGTGGGCTGATTCCTTGGGGGCTGTCCAGTAAAATTTACATGAGAAGGGTCAAAACCTTCGTGAATTATCGGCTTTGGGGGGCGGGCTGCCCCGCCCGCGGCGCGCCCGCTAATTACATTGACATTCGCGGCGATCGATCATATGATACGATCACGTGAATACAGGATTGCCCGGCCGGGCGATCTCGTGAGCGCGTCGAAGACGGCGTCATCTTCCTGCCGCGATCTGCCTGCATGTCCGCCGTCGTCCGCCCATTCAGGGGGAGACCGAATGATCCGCTTCTCGTCCTTGCCCGTGCGGGTGTACCTGCTGCTCATGGTACTCATCGTGGTGATCCCGTGCACCTTGATCACGCTCTACAGCACGTTCGGGATGTGGAATCACGAGCTGGATGCGGCGCGCCGCGACGCATTCCAGATGACCCATAGCGCGGCTTCGCTGCAATCGCAGGTAGTCGACAGCGCCCACCAGCTCCTGGCGACGCTCTCGTGGTTCGGCGAGGTGCGCGAATTCAGGATCGATCCGGTAGGGAAACTCTTCGCGACGCTCCGGGAGCATAACCCGCATTACCAGAATATCAGCCTTGCCGACATGACAGGCGAGGTCCGGGCGTCGGCCGTCCCGGTTTTTACACAGAACGTAAGCCACCGGAAATATTTCAAGGACGCCGTCACGACCGGGGGCTTCGTGATCGGGGAATTCGTGCGCAGCGAATATGCGAAACAATCGGTCATCCATTTCGCCCATCCCGTGTACGACGCGCGGGGCGCCCTGTCCGGGGTGCTCGCGATCGCCTTTACGCTGGGGCATTACGGCACCTTGTTTTCCGAGATGCGCCTTCCCGAAAACAGCGCCCTCTCGATCACCGACTGGCAGGGAACGCGGCTGTACCGGTATCCCAATCCCGAAAGGTACGAGGGGAATCCGGACGTTCCCGATATCAAGGAGAGGATGGCCGGGCCCGAAAACGAGGGAACCTTCATCGCGACGGGCATCGACGGGGTGAGCAGGCTTTACGGCTTTTCCCGCGTATCCAGGGGCGGCGGCGACCCTTACCTGTTCATCCGCGTGGGAATTCCCCTGCGCGTCATCTTCGCGCGGGTGAAAAACGATCTCATCCGCAACGGCATACTCCTGCTCCTGGTGCTCGCGGTGTCGCTGGGGATCGCGCGCATCCTGGGCGCGAACATAATCATCGCCCGGATGAAGCGGCTGGTCGACGAGGCGAACGAGCTCATGCACGGCAACCTGAACGCGCGCACGGGGCTCGATTACGCCCACGGCGAGTTTGGGACGCTCGCGCGGGCGTTCGACGACATGGCGGAGGCACTGGAGAGGCGGGCGGACGAGCGCGAGCGCGTGAACCGACAGCTCGGCGCGTCCCTTCGCGAGAAGGAGGTGCTTCTTAAAGAGGTGCACCACCGCGTGAAGAACAACCTGCAGATCATCTCGAGCCTGCTCAACCTGCAGGCGCGGAAGATCCGGGACCGGGAGGCCCTGGAGCTTTTCCGGGAGAGCCAGAACCGGGTGCGTTCGATAGCGCTCGTCCACGAGAAGCTGTATCAGTCCCCCAGCCTTGACGAAATTAATTTCCACGAGTACGTGGCGTCGCTCGCCGCCGCGCTTTCGCGCTCTTACGGTCTCGAGGACGGGCGCGTAACCTTGTCCGTGGACATCCCGGGGACGCAGGTAAGCCTCAACAGGGCGGTCCCCTGCGGATTGATCATCAACGAGCTTATTTCCAACGCGTACAAGCACGCGTTCCCCGGGGAGTCCAGGGGCGAGATCCGCGTGGAATTCCGCAAGACGGGGAGCGAATACCGGCTGGTGATGCGCGACAACGGCGCCGGGTTTCCGCCGGACGTGGACTGGCGCGGCACCGACACGCTGGGACTCGACCTCGTGAACAACCTGGTGATTCAGCTTGACGGCTCCATCGAGATGCTCCAGAACGGCGGAACGGAATTCATCATTACCTTTCACGAGGAATAGGACCGCACACCATGCCCAAAACAGTCTGGAAACCGGGAACCATGCTCTACCCCGCGCCCGCCGTGCTCGTCACCTCCCGCCACGACGGGAAGGACAACATCGTCACCGTTTCCTGGGCGGGCACCGTCTGCACCGAGCCCCCCATGCTCTCGATATCGCTGAAGCCCGAACGGCTTTCCTACGCCATGATCCGGGAGTCCGGTGAGTTCGTGGTCAACCTGCCGGTGGACACGCTCGCGCGCGCGGTCGATTTCTGCGGCGTGAAGTCGGGACGGAACGTCGACAAGTTCGCGGCGAACAGGCTTTCCAAGCAGAGGGCGCACAAGGTGGCCGCGCCGCTCATCGCCGAATGCCCCGTCGCGATCGAATGCAGGGTCTCCCGCATCGTCGAGCTGGGGAGCCACCACATGTTCATCGCGGACGTGCTCGCGGTGAACGTGGAGGAGGAATTCATCGACCGGAGAGGGAAGCTGCGGCTGGAGGATGCGCACCTCTTGTGCTACAGCCACGGGCAGTACTTTACCATTTTCAAGCCCCTGGAGAAATTCGGCTTTTCCGTGCGGAAGAAGGGACGATCCCGCGTCCGCTGACACGCAGGCGTGTCAGTTCTCCCCGGCGTCCAGTGACGTATCGACAATGTCCTCGTCCCTGACCGGCTCTCCCGGCATGTCCGCCGCGAGCTTCAGGTCCAGGTCGGCGTCCGCGGGCGCATTGCCCATCGCCCCGGCTTCATCCGCGCTTATATCCGCATCGGAGGGGTCCGCGCCGCGGTTCGCCCTTATCGCCAGCACCGCCAGCGCGCGGGCGCGTTTCGTGTGAAACATGGCCCGGAGGTAATGGCCCTCCCTGAAAAGCCTGCGCGCTAATTTCTGGTGCGCGGCGGCCTTCGCGAGATCGCCCGTGAAGACCCTGTTCTCCCTTACCTTTTTCTGCGCGAGCAGGATGACCGCACCGGTCCGCCTGATCATCTTTCTCGCCGCGTCCTGCCGGTCGTCCCGCCCCCGGGGCGCCCCATCGGCGGTGAGCGCAATCCCCGACATCACCAGCGCCGCAACCGCGATTCGTACGATCCTCATTGTGGTCCTCCTTTGTTGAGTCGATTCACAAACGTCCGCCGCCCGCGCGCATGTACGCGGGCCGGTTTTGCAGGGCGCGCATGGCACGGGTGAATGGTTCCCGGGGCACGGGGGCGGGGCGCCGATTCACGCCGGGCATTTCCGCGCGCCTGTCCGTGTATCGGACCCCCTTGCCGTGCGCCTCAGGAAAGCTCCTTTACCAGTGCGGCAACCTCCTTGGACGAGAGCTCGAAACGCGCCATGCCGCCCCCGGGATGCTCCATCGTGAGAACCGCGCCCTTCGCGTGCTTCTCGACGCGGAAGCGCCTGCCGCCGGGAAGCTTCACCCCTTCCGCGAGCCAGTCGTCGGCGGTGAACTCGGCGATCTGGATGAGCACGCCGAAGGCGTCCCTGGGGTGAATGAAGAGCTCCTTCCATACCCCGCCCACGTACTCGTTGTACCCGAAATAAGGTATCCCGTTCGCTTCCAGGGAGGCGCGCGCCTCCTGTATGTCGGGCGTCTGGAAGGTCATGTGGTGCACGCCGCCCTCGCGGTTTTTCAGGAACCCGTCCAGGAAGCTGCCGGGGCCCGTGGGGGCGAGCAGCTCCAGGCGGGAGAGGTCGCCCAGGGCGTAATTTTTCCAGTAATAGTTCATCCCCGGAATCTCGGCGAATGTTCCTTCGATCGCGCCGAACACCTTCGTGAAAAACGCGTGCGCCTTGTCGTAGTCGCGGACCGCGATCGCGACGTGGTCCAGCCTGAGCAGTGTGACCTGGTTCATGGATATGCCCTCTCCGCTTTTTTTTGCACTGTGCCCCCGCCCGTGAAAAAATGCAATCCCAATTGGGTTCCTTTTCCCGTTTCCGGGCGCTCCGCGATCCAATCCTCCTTGACTTTTTAGCGTGCGGGGTGCGGATATGAACACGCGGGCGCACGCGCGCCATGCGCGTTAGGCGCAATCAAAATATTGAAGGGATACCAATCATGTTCGATGTAGCGGGAATCGGGTCGGCGCTCATGGATTTTACGATAGAGGTCGATGAGGCCGTACTCGGCCGGCTGGGCCTCACGAAGGGTACCATGCAGCTCGTGGACGAGGAGCGAAGCAGGTCGGTCCTGGCGGTGCTCGCGTCGTACCCCATGCAGAAAACGCCGGGGGGAAGCGCCGCGAACACCGTGGCCGGCGTCTCGGTCCTGGGGGGCAGGGGGCTTTTCATCGGAAAGGTGGGCAACGACGATTTCGGCGCGCTGTACCGCAGCGAGAGCGAGCGCGTGGGCGTGGCCGTGAGGCTCGCGGGTCACGAGCGGCTCACGGGACACGCGATCACGCTCATCACCCCCGACGGGGAGCGCACCTTCGCCACGCACCTGGGCGCGGCGCTTTTTCTCAGGAAGGAGGACATCGCGGAAGCGGATATCGCGCAGGCCCGGATACTGCATATCGAAGGTTACCTCCTGGAGGATCCAGACCTCAAGGCCGCGAGCCTAAGGGCGATGGAGATCGCGCATCGCTGCGGCGCCCAGGTTTCCATAGACCTCGCCGACCCGGCGCTCATCCAGCGCAATTTTGACGAGTTCCACACGCTGGCGAAGGAACGCGCCGACATCCTTTTCGTGAACGAGGAGGAGGCGGAAACCTTTACCGGGAAAAAAGGCGCGCAGGCAGCGGAGGTGCTCGGCGGGTACAGCCGCATCGCGGTCGTGAAACTGGGCGGAAAGGGGAGCATCGTCCACAGCGGAGGGCGGTCCATCGAAATTCCTTCATATAAGGTCGACGCGGTGAACACCAACGGCGCGGGCGACATGTACGCGGCCGGGTTTCTGTACGGGCTCGCGCACGGGCTTCCCCTGGAGCGGTGCGGGCGCATCGCCAGCCACGCGGCGGCCCTCGTTGTCGCGCAGGTGGGGGCGCGCCTCACCTCCAGGATTTACGCGGATCAGATAGGAATGTAGAGGACCTGTCCCGGCCTCAGGAGGTGCGGGTTCCGAATGTCGTTGAAGAGCATGATCGTCTGTGTCGAGGTGTGGTACATCGCCGCGATCGCGTTAAGGCACTCGCCCTCGCGCACGATGTGCATGTTCACCGCGTTGAACCGGAAGGTCTTGAGCGTCTCCTTCTGCTCGATGAGCATCTTGAGCGACCCCTCGGGGACGCGTAGCGGGTAGTTTTTTTCGTAGAGCGGCGTAAACTCGCCGTTCAGCTCGGGGTTCATGGCGCGCAGCACGGCCACGGGCGTTCCCGAAAGCCGGGACACCTGCCCGATGCTCGCGGGAAGCTCCAGGGTGAAGGACGCGCACTTCACCGGGGCCGCGATTTCGTCCCCCCACAGCCCGAACTCCTTTCCGTGCGTGAACACGATCATCGCTGCCGCATAACGGACGACGTATTCCGCGGTTTCCCATGCGAGGCGCCCGCTTGCGCGCAGCTCCCAGTAATCGGTCTTTCCGCTCGCCGCCATGGCCCAACGGACATGGCCGGGCCCGCCGTTGTAGGACGCGAGCGCGAGCTCCCACGTGCCGAATCCCGCGTAAAGGTCTTTTAAAAACACGGCGGCGGCGCGCGTCGACTTGCGGATGTCGCGCCGCTCGTCTACCCACGCGTTCACCTTCATGCCGTAGGCGGCCCCCGTCGCCGGCATGAACTGCCAGGGTCCCGTGGCCCAACTGGGCGATACCGCGAACGGGTTGTAGCAGCTCTCGATTATGGGCAGATAGGCGAGCTCGGCCGGGACGTCTTTTTCTTCGGCCAGCGTTTCGCGGATCGCGTCCATGCAGAGAGCCGCGCGTTCGTGCGCCGCGATGATATAGCCGCGTCCCGCCGTCAGGTAATGCCAGACCGCATCGCGCACTTCCCTGCGCCTGAGGATCGAAAGGTCTTTCACGGATTCGAAGAAGGCCTTGTTTTCCAGGGACGGGAGCCGGGAGAGGGCGGCGTCGCGCGCGGCGCGGATATCGGCGGCCTCCGTATCGGCGGAGAGAAGGGCGACAAGTCCCCAGTCGGCGCGGGCCATGGCGGGTATCGCGGCAATGCAGGTGAGGACCGCAAGCGCAACGGCCTTGATCGTAATCCGCATTATGTCACCCCCGGAGAGCTGGAATTGCCCCAAGGGTGCCCGTGATGAAAAATAAATCAAGCGGAATTTCGGAACCGGACCGCGCGCTTAGCAATGTGCGAATTAATTTTCGGGCGCCCGGTTTATAGCCGGAAAAACCGTTCATATTTCTCATTCCCCATTCGTATTCACTTTGGACGCCTTTGTCCCGGAGGATACGGAATGCTTCGCACTTCTATAAACATGAGCCATATCGTCTACGTGAATATTGCCCTTGTCGCGGCAAAGCTCAAAACAAGCCGCCAGCAGGTCGTCATTATGCTCTTGAAGCGCGTTTTGCGCGATATTGATCGGTTTCAGGGAGGGTTTACTTTGGTAAAGTATCAGCCCCGTGACCCTTGGAAACGATGGCATTGTTTTCCGATTCGCTTCAGGAAGAATGAGAATGAGTTTGCTTCGGATTTCCGTAAGTTGAGCCGGTTCTCGGTCGCGCATCTGGTAGCCATTGCGACGAAGCGCTACCTGCACGAGCTGCTGCGCGATTCAGCCGGAAGGCATAATTATGTTCGGCTCCCCCATTATGCCATCGGCCAAAGGAGCACAGGTGGCATTCTGTGCTGGGAATTCTACTGGGGCGACACCGAAAACCACCCTACAAGAGCTTCACCCACGAAAATACTCCGCCGCATCTCCTCACATTAAGCATCTTTCGTCCACGCACACACCAAACCATGGGTGAGGTCTGCCTATTTACGCCCACATCACCGGAAAAAATTCACACTCCGCTTGGCAAGGTATGTCTTCCCGCCTCCGTCTTTCAGAAAGTGATTCACACCGCTTCCTGCGCGGAAACGCCTAGCGCGGGCGCGTGTTCCCGGGGCGGTCGAGAATTTCTCGGACGCGGGCGATGAACTGATCCGACTTGAAGGGCTTCTGGAGAAAATTGCCGCGGCTTTCCGGTTCAACCGCTTCCATGACCTTTGCGTCGACGTATCCCGATATGAAAAGCTTCTTTATATCCGGGAAACGCTCCGCGGCCTTCCTGCTGAAATCGCCCCCGCTCATGCCGGGCATGACCATGTCGATTATCAGGAGGTCCACGTTTCCCTCGCGCTCCCCGATCAGGGCGAGCGCCGATTCGCCGTCGGCGGTTTCGATCGCGGTATAGCCGCTCATGCGCAGGAGCCTCGCGATGAGCGAGCGGATCACCGATTCGTCTTCGACGATGAGAACCGTTTCGGTGCCCAAAGCCGGATGCGCCGCTTCCGTCGAGGGCGCCGTGCGCGCATCCGTCCGCGAGGCGCGCGGCAGGTACACGTCAAAGCGCGTCCCCGCGCCCGGCGCGCTCGTCACGCGGATGCCGCCCCCGCATTGCGTGACGATACCGTACACCGTTGAGAGGCCCAGTCCGGTCCCCTCGCCCTTGGGCTTGGTGGTGAAAAAGGGCTCGAAGATGCGCGATATCGTCGCTTCGTCCATGCCGGTGCCCGTGTCCTCCACGGAGAGCACGGTGTAGGCGCCGGGTCGCACGATGAAATGCAGCGCGGGGTCGTCGCGGATGACCTCGCTCGCGGTGCTCACGGTGAGCGTTCCCCCCTTCGCCATCGCGTCGCGCGCGTTAATGACCAGGTTCATGATCACCTGCTCGATCTGTCCCGGGTCAACCTCGACCTTCCACGCGCGGGGCGCGAGCGAGGTCTTGAGCGTGATCGCGGCGCCAATAAGCCGCTGCAGCATGGATTCCATCCCCGCGATGACCGTGTTTATGTTAACGATCTCCATGCGCATGACGGAGTTGCGGCTGAACGCGAGGAGCTGCCGGGTGAGCATGGAGGCCTGTTCGCTTGCGTGCACGATGGCCGACACGTCCTTCGAGAGCGGGTCCTCGGGACGCAGGTGCGAGGCGAGAAGCTCGCTGTAACCGCTGATGACCGCGAGCAGGTTGTTGAAATCGTGCGCGATGCCCCCGGCGAGCCTGCCGATCGCCTCCATCTTCTGCGACTGGAGGAACTGCTGCTCGAGGGTCTTCCTGCGCGTGTCGTCGAAGATGTATCCGTGAATATGCGCCAGCACGCCCTCGCCGTCGAAGCGCCCGATAAAATTTCCCACCGTGTAAATGATCGTGCCGTCGAGCGCCCGCAGCTCAGATTCGAAATACTCGAGCTTGCCCCGGTCGCGAACCGCGCGGAGAAAGGTCTCCCACGAGTGCCCCTCCGGGAAGCGCTCCCCCAGGTTCGCGCCCAGGGCCGCCTCCACGCTCCCGAAGCCGAAGAGCCGCAGGAACGCGGGATTGCACGCGGTGAGCGCCCCGTCCGCGCGGGCGATGAAATTGCCGGTGAGGTCCTCCTCGAAAAATTTCCGGTACTGCTCTTCCCGCTCCCGGAGTTGCTCGTCGATGTCATGCTTGTACAGCGCCATCTCGATCGTCACCAGGAGCTCGCGCTCCTTGAAGGGCTTGTGAATGTAACCGAAGGGCGCGGTGATTTTCGCGCGCTGCATGGTCGCGTCGTCGGTTGAGGCGGTAAGGTAGATGACGGGAAAATCGCCGTGTTTTTTCAGAAGCTCGACGGTCTGGACGCCGTCAAGGCTCCCCTGCAGGTAGATGTCCATGAGGACCAGGCTTACCCTGTTGCGCTCGATGTGCCTCAAGGCTTCTTCGCCCGAGGAGACCATGTGGATGTCGCTGAACCCGTGACGCTCCAGCGTTTCCATTATGTCGAGCGCGAGGATCGGTTCGTCCTCGACTATGAGTATCTGCGTTTTGTACATGCCTCTCGAATGCGTGATGATCGATTTGGTTCCCCGGCACGCGAATCGGTGTTCGTGTTCGCTCCGCCGCGCATCGGGGGGGAGGTGGCCGGGGACCGATAGGACCAGGGCCGGTGGTCGGGACCCTGTGGTATCGGAACCCCCGCATCGCGTTTCCTTCCGTGCGCGCCCATGCGATTACCCGGGTCCGTCTGCGGCAATCAACCTGTTCACAGTGTAAATCCCGGAGACGGTTAAATCAATAATAAAACTTCCCAAAAAACTGTTGTCATTTCGCGTACCGTCTTATAGGATTGAATAACGGTAGAGGGAATAACGTGGAACGAGTGGACATCTGGTTTCTTTCCGACAATGATCGCGGCAGGAAAATGGGGAAATCGATCAGGGAGCTGGGGCTCTCGTGCACGCTCGTGGAGGGAACCGATTTCTCCGCCTGCGAGATAATCAGCGGCACCATAAACATTTTCATTGTCGATATCGGCGGCCTCACCCCGGAGAAAGTGATCGCGTCCATCCAGGCCGACACCAGGCTCAGGAATTTCCTGAAGTTCCTCGTCTTCGGCCGGCAGGAGATCAAGACGGCGATCAAGGCAAGCATGAACCTCCTGCACGTCGAGATCCTGGGCCGTCCGCTCAACAAGCGCGAGTTCATCCTCCTCCTCGAGAAATCAATCGTGGTCGAGCGCTACCGCGAGATGATGAAATACATTTCGCGCGACGCCGAGGAACGGATCGAAACCTTCGAAAGCCTCATGAGCATCAACCGCCGCGAATTCCTGGTGACCGGGCGGGAGAAGGAGGCCTTCGAGCGAATCCTCCACCACGAAAAGCACCTCATGCAGGAGCAGAACCAGCTGAACGGCGCCATCCGCAATTTCACCGATCTCCGGCGCCGGGAGATGTTCGACATGAAGGACCGGATCCGGGCCGAGGAGGTCCTCACCGAGCTTCGCCGCAAGGAGCTCCTCGACGCGAACAGCGTGATCAGGGCGCAGGAGTCCCTCATCGATTTTTCAGCGCAGGAGCTCCACCAGGCAAACCGCATCATCGAGGCCCGGGAAAAGGTCGAGGCGCTGTCAAGGGAGGAGGCGATCGAGCTTCATAAAAAATTACGCAGGGAAATGGCGAAGAGCGAAAAGCTCACCGAAGAGGTGCACAGGCTTCGCCGGCAGCTCAAAGACCGCACCAGCGGGAAGAAATAAGGCGACCTGCCGATATGGAATGGGAGAAAATTCTCGCCTCCTCGGTGGTCAACGGAACCATCAAGGAAATATACCTCAAGAAGATACCGGTGCTCAAAACCTGCAACAACTGGCGTGAGGTCGAGCCCCTGGGATGGGTGGATCACCCGATGACACACAGCCACTACAAGGGGATGCTCGCCAAGCTCAATGGAAAGATTTACTTCGTGCCCGAAAAGATCATCATTGCCCTCTCCGAGTTTATCACCTGGAAAATCGCTCTCCAGATACGGGTGATCAAGGACTGATCCCCGCCCCCTCGTCCTCGAACAGCGTAATGACGGCGTCGCGTTTCTGAGCGATCTTGATGATGGTGTCCAGGTGTCCCCGGTCGATGATCGCGTATGCCGGGGCGATGCGCTCGAAGAAGCCCGCGAGCTGCTCGTTGTTTTCGAGCTCGTCGAGAAGGGACGGGTGGCTCGAGCGAATCACGGTCGCGTCCAGGATCTTGAGCCGAATGGTCTGGTGCTCCCATTCGTTCAGCACGAAGTGAAGGTTCTGGGGGATCTCGTTCTTCGAGCAGCGCTCCAGCGTCGCGAGGAACTCGTCCGGCGACATGCCCCTCTTGTTCGCGCGCACAATCGAGGCACGGCTCAGGCGCGTATGCAGGATCATGTCGTCGCGCACGATCTCGGCGCGCGCCAGGAGGTGGTAGCCGGCCTCCGAGCTTATCTCGTCCTTTGGAATGATCATGGTAAAATCGGGGTTGATATAGACCTTCCTGCAGTCCCCGTCCGTCCCCGGTTCGACGGGCTTCCTTGTCTTCACGAAGCGGTACGCGAGCTCGGCGCCGATATCGCTCAGCTCCACCACGGCACCGTGCGCCTCGATGATGCCGCACAGGCACATGAGCCTTAGCCCCCCCATGCACTGGGCGATCGCCCGGTCCCTCCGGTCTATCAGCGACATGCGGTTTTCCGATTGCGCCGATAGCGCCCCCAGCACGAATTCGGCCAGGAGGATCCCGATCGACCCGGCGGCGGTATCGGAAATGATCTCGAAGAGCGTTCTCACGGCGGCAAGCGCGGGCATCTGGAACGGGGACGGTGCGGGCGCACCCTCGGAATCGGCGGTGTCGAGCGCGCGCAGGACGCGCAGGAGCAGCTTTTGCGGGCTGTCGAGCTCGCGCTCGATGGGCTTGAGCGATATCACGACGGCGTCCCTGGTGAGGGTGCAGCACTTGAGCGCGTGGAGCACGCTCAGGCACAGTTCGGCGGTGCGGTTCGCGGTGAAATCCTCTCCGGAGAGCTCTTCCATGCGCATCATTGCGTCGCAGAGCCGTTTCCAGTCAACCTTCCTGAACTCGCGCTGCTTTGTGTAAAAGAGCCCGAACGACGACACGGTGTCGAAGGTGCTGAGGATGTTCAGCAGGAAATTGTAGTGATTCTGCACCCGGTGCGCGGGCGGCGCCGACGGCGTGATGCCCCGCGCGGCCAGCCCCGGGAAGCGGTCGGGCTCGAGCACGATGAGCGTCTGGAACGGGACCGTGAATACGTGGCGCACGTTTGCGCTCCCGCGCGCACGCACCGCGGCGATCGCCTTTTCGAGCGCGTCGATCGACAGCGCGCGTCCGGCCTCCTCGATGCTTATCACCCCGCCATGGAGAAAGAGCATCTGGAGCAGGCGCTCCTCGTCGGGGGATGCCGGCTTCTCGGGCTTTATCCCCTGCGGCGGAATCTCGCGGAGCAGCGCGCGCGCCGCACTGAAATGGTCGCGCAGCTCGTCCGGCTCCACGGGCACCAGCAGGTCTTGTATCTCCTGGTAGATGTGCACCTTGTCCAGCTTGTTGTGCAGGCGCTGGCGGTTCTTGAATACGTACGCCAGCACCCGTTTTGCGAGCGATGCGGCGTTGCGCTCGATGGCCGCGCCGTCCAGCTTGAGCGCTTTTTCGGCGTCGCCGTAGGTTATGCCGTCGGGCATCCTGATTGCGGCGCGCAGGAGCAGGAGCTCGTCGCGCGCGAGACCGGACAGCAGCGCGTGAATCCCGCTGTAGGTGTTCAGCATCTCCCCCAGGGCGGCGGACCTGTCACCCGACAGTCCGTCGATGTGCAGGACCCGCGAAAGCTCCGCGGCTTCCTCGGGGGTGAGCCTTGAGATGGCTTCGGTCAGTTTTCTCATTTCAAAAAAATGGTGGACATCAAAATTAGCCTATTCTATATAGTTGCAGTTATTCGCGCAATAAAATTTCATTGCCGGAGAAAGACGGCCCGCCGCACCCTCTCCGGACGATCGCCCCGACCACCCAGGGAACGGACCGTACACCAGCGGGGCGGCTCACAAGGAGATACATATGCTGCAGTTTTTGCGGGTGAACAAATCCCTCTCGGAAACCGTCGAGTGTCCGGTTATTTCGGGCGCCAACGCGCTCAGGTTTTTCGGGAGGAGGCTTCTTTATATATTCCTGCTCGCCTACTCGTCCATATTCCTCGCGGTCGTCATTCCCTTCGACGGGACCTACGCAATAGGCGGGGCTCTCATCGCGATCGTGCTGGTGCGGCTCGTAAACCATTTCATGAAGTACTTCGTCTTCAGCGGCGGCAAGATGGTCGTTTCCCCCGCGGCGGTCGAGCTGTACGAAACGGGAGGAAAGGGCGTGCGCGTACCCTTGGACGACATCACCTACGTAGAGGTGAATGTGCTCGGGAACCTCGTCGTGCGGCAGAAATTCGTCGCGAACGCGTTCCCCATCGAGTTGCTCTCCCGCGAGGACAAGGACCGCGTGCTCGCCTGTTTCGAGGACATGGCGCCCCGGCGCAGCGCCCGGCTCAGGAAGGTGTACGATTTCTGCGACGCCGTGCTCGTCGCGTTCATCCTGGCCATGCACATACGGCAATTCATCATCCAGGCCTATTTCATCCCCACGGGCTCCATGGAGGACACGCTCCTCGTGGGAGACCACCTGCTCGTGGAAAAGCTCACCTACGGACCCACCATACCGAAAATGCTGGGCATGGACAAGCCCGTCTGTCTCAAGTGGCCCTGGAGCCGCGCCCCGCAGAGAAACGACATCATAATCTTCATGCCCCCCGGCGAGGATGCGCGCGATTTCATAAAGCGCTGCGTCGCCGTCGAAGGGGACGAGTTCAGGATCCAGGAGGGACATATCTGGATCAACGGGAAAAAGATGAACGAGCCCTACGTGAAGGGAGGGGACGGCATCACCTCGTACTTCGGCTTCCCCGACAAGAAGCTCGACGGCACGGTCCCCAAGGGGATGGTCATCGCCATGGGGGATCACCGCAAGAACTCGAGCGACAGCCGCGCGTTCGGGTACGTGCCCGTGGAGCGCATCAAGGGACGCGCGTTTGTGCTCTACTGGAACACGAAGCAGATTTTCTCCCTCGATTTTTCGAGGCTCAAGCTCATTCGATAGCTGCGGAAGGCCTCCCGTGAGCCGATACCGCGCCGCCGGCACGAGCGCATGAACCAGCAGGTTTTCACGCGGCGCGTGTACATTGCCGGCGGGCTCGTCGCCCTCATCGCCTTCGTGTTCGTCTTCAGGCTGGGGGACCTCCACTTTTCCCCCAGGATACAGATAAGCCCCCAGGATGACAGGCCGGTGCGCCGCGGCCTCATCAGGGACCGCATGGGCGATATTCTCGCGCTCAGCATCGAGCGCGAGTCCCTCTTCGCGAACCCCATGGAAGTCGCGCGCCCCGTGGAAACCGCGGCCGCGCTCGCGGACCTGATCGACCTCCCGCGCGACGTGCTCGTCGAGCGGCTCTCCCGCCCTAAGCGATTCGTCTGGATAAAAAGGCGCCTTGACGACGAGACCGCGGCGAAGGTGCGCAAGCTCTCCCTCAAGGGACTGCATTTAAGAAAGGAATACCAGCGCGTCTACCCGAACGGTCCACTCGCCTCGAACATCACGGGCTTCGTGGGGATCGACAACCGCGGCCTGGAGGGCATGGAATACAAGTTCGACGATATACTCACCGGGAAACGGGAGCGCCCGTTCGACCGGGACGAGGCCGACGTGATTCGCGCGAGCAGCATAACCCTGACCATCGACAGGGTCATCCAGTACCAGGCCGAGCGCGAGCTCGAGTGGGGGGTACGGCGCGCGGACGGGCGCCAGGGCGCGGCCGTCGTGATGGAGGTGAAGACCGGGCGCATCCTGGCCCTCGCGAAATACCCGCCGTTCGACCCCAACAACTATTCCGCCTACACCGACGAGAACAGGAAGAATTTTTCCATCGTGGACTCTTTCGAGCCCGGCTCCACGCTCAAGGTAATCGCGATGGCGGCGCTTCTGGAGTTCGCCCCCTCCGCGCAGAACGAGCTCTATTCGTGCGACGGCAAGATCGACATCGCCGACGCGACCATCAAGTGCACGGGCGAGCACGGCAAACTCAACCTGGACGGCATCATCAAGAACTCGTGCAACGTGGGCATTATCCAGGCGATGAAGCACGTGAGCAAGGACCAGTACCATCAGATGCTCGCGCGCATGGGTTTCGGGAAGCCCACGGGGAGCGATTTCCCCGGCGAAACGGAGGGTATCCTCTACCCGTCCGCGGACTGGTCGGGGCTTTCGAAATACTCGATGTCGATAGGGCAGGAGATATCGGTCTCGTCGCTGCAGCTCACCGCGGCCTTCGCCGCGATCGCGAACCGGGGGGTCTACGTGGTCCCGTCCATCATAGAGAAGATCGAACGGGAGAACGGGACGGTGAGCCAGAACTTCTTCGCGCGCACGAAGGGACCCGTCCTGAGCGAGGAGGTCGCCGCGCGCCTGCTCAAGATGATGCGCGGCGTCGTGGACGGGGGGACCGGTGCGAAGGGGGCTCTCGCGGCCTACGAGGTCGCGGGCAAGACCGGGACGTCACAGAAATCGATGAAACGGGGGGGCTACTACTCCGACCGCTATACCGTGGTATTCGCGGGCATCGTCCCCTACCAGGACCCCGAGCTCTGCATCACGGTCGTGATTGACGAACCGGTGAATTACGCATCCGGCGGCGAGGGCGCGGCGCCGGTCTTCACGCGGATAGCCTCCCGGGCGCTGCCCCTGCTCGGCGTGAAGTCGAAACAATTGCAGGCGGAGGAGCCCCTGGCGAGCAGACCGTCGCAGAAGCAGCCGGACGGGAAACGGGTGCCGGATTTCCGCGGCATGCTCCTGTCCGAATCGCTGCGCACGCTCGCCCAGCTCCAGCTCATCGTGCCCGTGAGCTATACGCTCACCGGGACGGGCCGCGTGTATAAACAGAGCCCGGAACCGGGAAGCGCCCTGAAGCCCAACCAGGCGATCACATTGCAGCTGAATGACCGGTAGCGGGCTGTGGGGAGGACGCATATAAGCGTGTAAGAATAGCCCCCTCAACCATTCGAAAATCCCCCGCACCCCCAATGGGGGCAAAGCATAAGTTGAATATTATATTTGGTTTTGATGTACAAAATGAAAGATGTCCTATTCAAGTCCCCCTTTGGGGGATTTAGGGGGCTGCCTTATAAGAGGTGAAGATTGGTCATAAATTCAATTTAGTTACAAGAGCTTCTCTCCGCCTTGCCGATAAATAGTACGGGCACAATGACACTTCTCGAAAAAAACCTCGCCGTCCTGAAAGAGTTCCAGCCGCGCCTTCACGACGCGGTGGAGGCGGCGGCGCCGGACGACTCGATGCGCTGCGTCCAGGCACGCGACGGGAGCCCCGTGCCGGAAATTACCCTGGCCGGAAAGAAGCTTCTCCTGCACAGCCGCTACGAGCCCCTTAAAGAGGCCGCGCGCTTAATCGACGAGGTGGACGCGCCGGCGTTCACGCTGTTCGTCGTGTGCGGGTTCGCCTTCGCCTACCACGTGCAGGATCTCATGGATCGCGCCCCCGCCGGTTCGACGGTGCTCGTCCTCGAGAAGGACGCCGCGGTCATCCGGCTCGCCTGCGAATGCAGGGATTTATCGGCGCTCTTCGCGGACCGCAGGCTCCACGTGCTCATCGATCCCACCGAGGACATCGTCGCGGAGGAGCTCAAGGGCAAGTCGAGCATGAAGGTCTCCTTCCTCACCCACCGCGGCTCGCACCAGACCGATCCCGCGTACTACAACAACCTGGTCCGCATTGCGAAATCCTACCTTTCGACGAAGGAAGTGAACATCGCGACGCTCGCGAAATTCGAGAAGACCTGGTGCGCCAACATCGCGCGCAACGCCCTGGAGCTCGTCGGGGCGCCGGGGGCCGATGCGTTTTACGGCGTGTTCGAAGGAATGCCCGCGATCGTCGTCGCCGCGGGGCCTTCGCTCTCCATGAGCATCGACTTCATCCGCGCGAACGCGGACCGCGCGCTCATAGTCGCGGTCGACACCTCGTACCGGGTGCTGCGCCGGCACGGGATCGAGCCCCATTTCTGCATGTGCGTGGACCCCCAGCTCGTGAACGCGCGCTATTTCGAGGGAGATACCCCCTCCCGCACTGTGCTCGTCGCCGATCCCACCGTGCACCCCTCGGTGTTCAGGCTGTTCAAGGGGAAGAGGGCGCTCACGGGACTGGCCTTCCAGATGATGAAGTGGATCGAGGAGATCACGGGCCCGCGCGGCGAGCTCGCCTACGGGGGCTCCGTGTCGACGAACGCGTACGATTTCGCGCGGCGCCTGGGCGCGTCCCCCGTCGTGATGGTCGCCCAGGACCTGGCCTTCACGGGGGGCCTCGCGCACGCGCGCGGCTCCTACCTGGACGAACAGGTGTTCCTGCGCACGAGGCGCTTCTACACCCCGCTCATGTTCAACCGCTTCCAGCTCACGGCGCTCCCCCCCGTGTACGTGCGCGGCATACGCACCGCGCGGGTGCGGACGAACCAGAAGATGATGATCTTCCACTCCTGGTTCGAGAAGCGCGCGGACGATTCGCTCGTGAACGCCACGTGGGACGGTGCGCGGATGGGCGCGGTGCGCCACGTACCGCACGACGAGCTCGCGTTCCCCGCGGCGGGGGTCGATATTTTCCCGAAGATAGACGGCCTCCTGGGCTCCGCACAGGCCGGCCGGCCCGCGTACGCCCAGACGCGCGAAAGGCTCGCCGTGCGCTGCGCGCAGATGAGCGCGGAACTGGACCTGCTCCTGCCGGTCCTGGAGCGCGCCGTTACGCTCGCGGAGGACCTTCTCGCGAGGACCCGCACCTGCCGGCTTGACCCCGGGAAGACCGGGTACATCGTGAAGAAGCTCGAGGAGACCGACCGGATCATCGAGTCCGCGCACACGCTCAAGGAGATGATCGGCTTCGCGGCCCAGCGGGTCATCCACACCATCACCGAGGGCTGGGAATGCGCGGAGGGCGAGTGCGAGCTCGCGAACGACGAGCGCGTGGCCCAGCGATCGCTCTACCTCTACCGCGGGCTCCTGGAGGGCTGCGTGTTCAACAAAAAGATGATCGGGAAAATGCACGCCCTGCTGCGCTGAAAGCGTATCACGAAGCAGCCCCCCGCACCCCCGGAGGGGGCAAGGAAATTCAAGTCCCTCATCGAGGGGCAACGACATCTGCCAAATGCATATTCTGCCGATTGCTGAAGTCCCCCTCCGGGGGGTTTAGGGGGCTGTTTTTTAAGGTAACGGCGCTTTTCCCGGGAATTCGCATTTTATGCGAACCGGCTATTTACCCCACGCACAATTTTACATAAATTCTATCTGATATTCGTAAACGGCGTAATCCGCCGGCGGGCGGTATCGGACCCCCGTCAAAAAAAGCGGGCATAGAAAATCATCATGTCGAGGAGAGACGCATATGGCCATATCCATAACCGCATTCGGCTACCCCAGGATCGGGGACAGGCGGGAGTTCAAGACGGGAACCGAAAGCTTCTGGGAGTCCCGGATAGACGAGAAAAGCCTCATGGAGGCGCTGGAGCGGATCAATACGCGCCGGTATGAAAAGCTCGCGGCGGCGGGGCTGGACCTCCTGCCCTCCAACGATTTTTCGCTCTACGACTCCATGCTCGATCACGCGACGATGTTCGGGATCGTACCGGAGCGCTTCGCGGACGTCAAGGACGGGCTCGCGCGGTACTACGCGATGGGGCGCGGGAACGAGCGCGTCCAGGCCTGCGAGATGACCAAGTGGTTCGACAGCAATTACCATTACATTGTCCCCGAGCTTACCGGCGAGTTCAGGCTCGTAAAGAACAGGCCGCTCGAATCCTGGCGCTGGGTGAAGGAGAAAACGGGCCGGGACTCGAAGCCGGTCATTATCGGCCCCTTTACCTTCCTTTCGCTGGGAAAGGTCCAGCCGGGGAGCGGGCCCGCCGGCAACGGAAACGCAAAGCCGTTCGCGGCCATGATGAAGGCGCTGGCGCCGATATACCGGCAGATACTCGAGGAGCTCCGCGCCCAGGGCGTGCGGACCGTGCAGGTGGACGAGCCCGCCCTGGTCCAGGACCGGACCGATGCGGAGATCGATACGCTCATCGAGACGTACCGGGCTATCACGCGCGGCCTTGAGGGGCCCGATATACTGGTGCACACCTATTACGAGAGCCTCTCGGCGTACGAGCGGATCGTGAACGAGCTCCCGGTGAAGGGGATAGGGCTCGACTTCACGGTGAACGGCGACAATTTAAAGAAGCTCGTGAAGCACGGATTCCCAAAAGACAAGATACTGCTGGCGGGCGTGGTATCGGGCCGCGACCCGTGGAGGACCGATTTCATCCGCACGCTCGCCGTCATCCGGGAGATCACCGGCATCGTGGACGAGGAGCGCGTGATCCTCTCCAACGCCGCGCCGCTCTTCCACCTTCCCGTGACCGTGAAGGCCGAACGGGGCCACCTGGACGAGCGGGTCCTGAACATGCTCTCCTTCGCCGACGAGCGCCTCGAGGAGCTCAGGTTTCTGAAGCAGGTCCTGAACGAGGGCGCGCCCGTGCCCGTGAATTATAGCGCGGCGCTCGCGGAGGCGTTCACGAAACCGGACGTGCGGGCGAAGGCGGCCGCGGCGCGCGAGTCAAGCGTGGGGCGCCCGCACCCGTTCTCCGCGCGCTACGAAAAGCAGAGGGCGCGGTTCGCGCTTCCCCTTTTCCCCTCGACCACGATAGGAAGCTTTCCCCAGACGAAGGAGGTCCGCGCGAAGCGGGGCGAGCTCGTGAAGGGGGCGATCACCCAAGCGCACTACGACGAGTTTATCCGGGAAAAGATCCGCGAGCTCGTCGCGCTCCAGGAGGACATAGGGCTCGATATTCTGGTCCACGGGGAGTTCGAGCGCACCGACATGGTGGAATTTTTCGGGCAGAAGATGGACGGGTTCGCCTTCACCGCGAACGGCTGGGTGCAGTCGTACGGCACGCGCTGCGTGAGGCCGCCCATCATCTACGGCGATATCTCGCGCCCGGAGGCCATGACCGTGAAGGAGGTAGTGTACGCGCAGTCACTCACGAAGAAGCCCATTAAAGGGATGCTCACGGGCCCTGTTACGATTCTCAACTGGTCCTTCTGCCGCAGGGACATCCCCCGGGAGGAGGCGGCCTACCAGATCGCGCTCGCGCTGCGCGACGAGGTGCTCGACCTCGAGAAGGCCGGGATAGGGATCATCCAGGTGGACGAGCCTGCGTTTCGCGAGGGGCTTCCCCTTAAAAAGGAGAAGCAGCGCGACTACCTGAACTGGGCGATCAAGGCCTTCAAGCTCACGTGCGATTCCGTCAGGGAAGACACGCAGATTCACGCGCACATGTGCTACTCGGAATTCAACGAGATCATCGATTCGATCTACGCCATGGACGCCGACGTCATCTCGTTCGAGGCGTCGCGCAGCCGCGGCGAATTGCTCGAGGCATTCGAGAAGTTCAAGTACGACCACGGTATCGGCGTAGGTGTGTACGACGTGCACTCGACGCGGGTTCCCCCGGTCGAGGAGATGCGCGCCGTGGTCGAGCGGTCGATCCGGTTGATTGATAAAAAGCTCTTCTGGATCAATCCCGATTGCGGTCTCAAGACGAGGGGCATGAAGGAGACCGTCGCCGCGCTCCGGAACATGGTGGAGGTGTCGCGCGCGCTCAGGGGGACCCTGGGGGGGTAAGGGTGGCACGGCGCGCCGGGCGTTGTAAGGGAGTGTTATGCGTAACGCCTGCGTGGGCCGCACTTGGCTATCCCATCACCCGCTTCCCCTGGCAGGGGCATTGCTTGCGACTTTCTTTGTGCGGCCAAAGAAAGCCGCCACTCAGGCGGCGTGGTGTCTGAGTCGGTGCTGGTGATCTTGCTCGCGCATGCGCGCTGCGATACACCTCCTGTGTGGCTCGCGCGCAGCCTTCCGCTCGGGCCTCCTGCCCTCGCGTATTTGCGATAAGTAAGTGAATCAGGATGCTCATGTGCAGCGCAATCAGCTATGACATCGCCCCCTGAGCCCGTCGAAGGGTGGCTGGACAGAAACAGGAATGATCTGGGAAAGTCATTCGCGTCTATTCGCGTGCATTCGCGGTTAAACTATTCCCCTCCCTCGATGGGAGGGGCGAGGGGAGGGTGAGGCGCCCGGGGAATGAGGCGTGGTCCCCTAAACCAATTTTATGACATGAACGACTTCACCTGCGAATTCAGGTCGTCTGCCATGTCTTTCACGCCTTTTGACTGGGACAGGAGATTTTCGGACTCGTTGGAATTGTGCTGGGTGATCTCGTTGACCGAGGAGATGGATTTTACGATTTCGCCCACCGCGTTCTTCTGTTCGGCCGTCGATGATCGTATATCATCGGAGCGAATCCGCACCGTGGCGGCGTCCGCGTTGACGTCGCGGTTGATGCCCTGCTGGACCGTCATGTAGTGCGCGATATCGCCAATCATGCCGCTGATCCCGGTCACGCCTTTTATGATGTCGCTTATAACCGCCACGGTCGTATTCATGTTGGACGTGCCCTTGCGGATCTCATCGGTGTTCAGCTTTATCAGGGAGTCGATATCCTTGAGACTCGAGGCAGTCTGGTCCGCAAGCTTCGAAATTTCATCGGCCACGACGGCGAATCCCCTGCCGGCGTCCCCCGCCCGGGCGGCCTCGATGGCTGCGTTCAGGGACAGGAGATTTATCTTGTCCGATATATCGTTGATGATCCCGATGATATCGGTCATCTTGTCGGAGCTGCCGCCTATCTTGCCCATTCCCTCGCTCATGGAGTTGATGGACGTTTCTCCCGCCTTCGCCAGCGACGATATCGTATCGGCCGCGCCGCTGGCTTTCGCTATTTTGTCGCCCATTTCCCGCATGCTCCCGGACAGCCTTTCGAGCTTGGCCATCAGTTCATTGAGGCTTGCGACCTGCTCGTCGGCGCCCTGGGCGATGGAATCGCTGCTCGCCGAAACCTCCTCTATGGTCGCCATGATCTCCTCGGCAGCCGAGGCCTGGGACTGCGAATTTTCCAGGAAATTCATCGAGGTGTCGGACAGCTTCTCGGACGCGCCGGACAGTATGCCCGCCGAATCGCTCGCGGAACCGAGAAGCGCGGAAATCTTGTTGTATTGATCGTCCTTCTTTCGGGTGTCCTCTTCGGATTTGCGCAGCGCCCCTTCCGTGATGGACAGGATCAGCTGCGACAGGATGAATATGACCACGATGGAAAAGCCGCTGTCCACCACGCCCGCACGCGCCGCGCTCAGGCTTACCGGGTCCAGGCGGTCGCGCACGAGTATGAAGAACACGATATCCGCGGCCAGGAACAGCAGGGACGTCATCCAGATCACATGCCTGGAACAGAAAACCGTCGCCATCACCATGGCGCCGGTCATGAAGTAAATATAGGAAGTATAGCCGTTCTCGGGTGAAAGTAACAGCTTCGACATGAGACCGATCGTGAGCGCGATGGCTAGGGTAAACACCATGGTGTTGGCGGCCACATTATATTTCCCCTTGCGCAGAAATACCAGCGACACGATCACCGAGACGAATATGATCATGGCCGCGGCGCTCGCCTGCAGGAATATGTTTTCATTCAGGACAATTTTAAATACCAGGACCAGCGCCGGAAGCATAACGCAGAATGCCAGCAACAGGTACAACAGGGTGAGTGATTTTCTCTGTATCAGGTACGTTGCATCAGCATAGCGGGACAAGAAAAATGATTTCATGAACATCTCCCCGTGCGTCCAGTCTGGATGCGGCAGGGCCGAAGCGGCGCGCACTGCGCGGCCCGGTCTTGACCGATGAGATAAATTGTCTGTATATATTTCAGGCAAGGGCGTATCGGCCGTCAACCGTAAATCGGGGTGGGCGGGGCTGTTTTATTTTCAAAGCGCAATCATCCTTCGGGTTGTTGCGGAATGCAATGGAGTTGCCGCAGCTTTTGCGCAGTCGCCGTGAGCCGATCCACGCGGCATAACGCGAGTCCCGCGGGTCCCCTACGGGGGGGGTGCCCCTGGGCGGGGGATGCGTATGCGAGGAAGAGAGGGGCCAGCCCCTCTCCTCCTCGCGCTCCTCCTCACCCCGCTCGCTCAAGCGCCGCGAGGGGCTGGCCGCCCGAACTCGCCTCGCCGGCTGCGCCGGACTCGCCTCAAACAAGCGGGCTAATATGGTTTGCCGCTGGCGCGGCGATCTAGGTCTTATTTCCTGTTCCAGATGCCCCGAGTACTGCTTTCAGGGGCTCTTCCACGCTTCCGGGGACGTGTTGCACACAAGGCTTTGCTTTTAGGGAACCGGGAAGGAACGCTGATTAATGAAAGAGAATACATGTGTGCAGCGCAATCTGCTAAGACGTCGCCCCCTGAGTCTGTTGAAGGGCAGCCGGGCATATCCAAGAATGATCTGGGAAAGCCATTCGCGTTTATTCGCGTGCATTCGCGGTTAAACTATTCTTGGTACATGGTCGTGAACCGCGAATAAACGTGACTGGTTCGAATTCGTGGGGGATGCTTATGTATCTTCCCCTCCCTTGATGGGAGGGGCCAGGGGAGGGTGAGGCGCCCGTGGAATGAGGCATGCAATTATCGGGTTTGTAGAGGCGTGCCGCCGGCACGCCTCTACAAACCCGAACGTCCCTGCGTATCCGAACTCCCCTACATTCCCGCACGTCGTATCGTTTCCTGTTTCTATACGCTGCCTTCCGGCGCGTCATCCGCGAGGCCTTTTCAACGAATGCGCTTATGAAGAGATGATAACCGGTCCTCCCGAGCGTTTTTCCCTCCCGGTTCCAGATTAACTTTTCGTTTTCATCGAGCCTTTGCCAGCGCTTCACGGCCGACGCTATGAGTGCACGCCGGGCCTGTTGCCGGGGGGTGCGGGGATTGGGCGGGATGAAATGGGGGCGCGCGTAGATCCTGCCGTTTCTGGTGTAAAGGACGTGGCTTCCGTACCTTCCGTGGGCCTCGACGATGAGGGTACGGACGTACGGGGGGAGGATGTGCGCGATATCGGTCTTCATGCCGGCGGTACCTGCCTCTTGAAATTTCATGTATCAGACAAAAATCCGGGCCTTTCGGGATTTCTCATCCGGGAGGCCGCGGCTTGGAATGTCCGGAACGGGACAGCGGCCTTTTGTGAAGCGCTGTTGTCTCTTTCTACGATGGAGGCGGGAGAAATATGGATAAAATTTATCAGCGGGGCTGGAATTTTCGTGAGAATATATATCGGCGAACCGGCGCGATTGGAGGTTTGGGGGAGATGGTGGGAGGATGATTGGTGGATAGACGGAGCGAAAGGGGCATGGGAATCGCGGGGGGCGCGGGTCCCCTGCGGGGGGGTGCCCCTGGCAGGGGATGCTTTCACGAGGGAGAAAGGCCCGCGTGGCCTCTCTCCCTCGTGGCTCCCACTCTCCCCGCTCCTCGCCGGAGGGGCTGACGCCCGAACTCGGCTCGCCGGCTGCGCCGGACTCGCCTCAAACAAGCGGGCTATCGTGGTTTGCCGCTGGCGCGGCGATCTAGGTCTTATTGCTCGTTCAATATGCTTCGAGTACTGCCTTCAGCATAATTTCCGTAATTACCGGGACTTGGTTCTTCAAAGACTTTTCTTTTAGGAAACGGGAAGGCTTTCGGGAGCTTTGTATTTTTCTTGTAATTCAGGCACATTTAACGTATCCTCTCCCTGCGCTTCCCGAATATGGAGCGTGCTCGTTTTCCATTACGCATACAGTTCTTCTTGTTTTGTCAAAGGAAAGCGTTTTAAAACTCCATAGCCGGTACCGCATCGGCTTCGTTCAAGTGTGTGTATGTGAATGGGGATGCCTCCCCGGAGTGAGTCCATATACACGACTATGAGTTACGCAGAATAACTCGCCAATTTATTTCTATAATTCAGGAGTACAATAATGGACTATTTTCTTAATCACATAATTGAAATTATAAATTTAATCGCAGTATTATTTTTTATGTTCTTTTCATCTTACTTTAAGAAAAAAGGTGAGAATCTTGCCACAAAAGAAGATATTAAAGATATTACAGACATAATAGAAAACACTAAAAATAAATATATATCTGGAATTGAAGAGTTAAAAGCAAGATTTGTTATTTATTCCGATTCAAATTCTAAAATTCAAGAAAATGCACGTAATTCATTAATTATCTTTTTTGAGGATTGTTTATTACTATTAAGTGAAAAGTTACGGTTCAATTATGGAAATTTTCCTGCTGACGGTGGTAAATCATTATTTGAGTATCAAAAATCAACTGAAGAATTATTCACAAAGATTTATGCTGATCACTATAGAATTCTTTTATACTTTTTTGAAAATGTCGAAATTAAAGCCGCAGCAGCAAAAATTGCTGTGCAAATGACATATGTTGCTGAAATATTTAGGAAAGATTTTGGAAAAGTAAAAACAGCATTGATAAATGAAATGAATAGTAAAAACAAGGAAATATATGAAAATGCTGTTATCGAAACAAATGAAATTTCTAAACAGTTTTTTTCTAAAATAGTACCAGAGAGAGATAAATTTCACACCCTTTTTAATGATTATCTACAAACCCTTAATAAACATATGGGAGTAAATATGGATTTTATTAATAATATATTAAAAAATAATTCGTTATAATGGCGAGTTA
>SCSX01000040.1 GCA_004297825.1 Spirochaetota bacterium | reverse complement strand
ACGAAATCACCACCGTGGTGCAGCCGGATATATCCGTGGTCTGCGACGCAAAGAAGCTGGACGAACGGGGGTGCCTGGGCGCGCCGGATCTCGTGGTGGAAATAGTCTCCCCGGGGACAGCCGCCAAGGACATGCGGGAAAAGCAGGCGCTCTACGAGACGCACGGCGTGAAAGAATACTGGATCATCCATCCGCTTGAAGAAACGCTCATGGTATTTTACCGCGGGAAGGACAAGCTCTATTCCAGGCCCGTCATCTATTCCCCGCCGGACACCGTGAAGGTGAAAACCTTGAAGGGACTGTCGGTAAACCTGACCGATTTGTTCAGAGAATAAGCTCTTTGCATGATCACGCATGAAGGCATTGCCGCGAAGGGGCAGTGAGCACGGCGCGATAAACCATCCTTGACCTTTCGTCCCCGCCCGGATACGTTGTCTCTTCATGAACAGGTTTGCGAATACATTCCGCGCGCTCGAGAACCCGAACTTCCGGCTGTTTTATATCGGCCAGGGCATTTCGCTCGTGGGCACCTGGATGCAACAGCTGGCGATGAGTTGGCTCGTGTACCGGCTCACGGGCTCCGCCCTCATGCTCGGGGTGATCGGCTTCGCGGGGCAGATACCGGCCCTCGTACTGGTCCCCGTCGCGGGCATGCTCGCCGACCGCTTCGACCGGCGCGCGATCCTGGTCCTCACGCAGGGGCTCGCCATGCTGCAGGCCTTCGCCGTGGCGCTCCTCGTTCTCTCCGGGCTCGTCGAATCATGGCACCTGGTCGCGCTCGCCGCCGCGCTCGGCTGCGTGAACGCCTTCGACATGCCCACGCGCCAGTCCTTCGTGATCGAGATGATCGACCGGAAGGAGGACCTTCCCAACGCCATAGCGCTCAATTCGAGCCTGTTCAACGCGGCGCGCCTCGCGGGGCCTATGGTCGCCGGGGCGCTCATCGTCGTGATCGGGGAGGGGATGTGCTTCCTCCTGAACGGCGTGAGCTACATGGCGGTGATCGCGTCGCTCGTGGTAATCCGCGTGCCCGCGAAGCCAGTCAGGGAAACGCCGGAAAATCCCCTTGCCGCGCTCATTGCGGGGGTGCGCTACACCTTCGGATTTGGTCCCATACGCGCGCTTCTCCTCCTCATCGCGCTCATGAGCCTTGCGGGCATGTCCTTCACGGTGCTCCTGCCCGTCTTCGCAAAGAGCATCCTGGGAGGGGACTCGGGCACCCTGGGGGTATTGAGCGGTGCGACCGGCTTCGGGGCGCTCGCGGGCGCGCTCTACCTCGCCTCGCGCGCCGACGTCCGCGGCCTGGGGCGCGTCATCGCCCTCTCGTCGGCGGTGTTCGGCGGGGCGCTCTGCCTGCTCTCCGTATCGCGCACAACGGCACTGTCCGCGGCGGCGCTCGCGCTCGCGGGCTTCGGCATGATCGCGATGATGGCGTCCGGCAACACGATCTTGCAGACGATCGTGGACGACTCGATGCGGGGCAGGGTGATGAGCTTCTACACGATGGCATTCGCCGGCATGGTCCCGTTCGGGAGCCTCGCCTCCGGGGCGGCGGCCGAGCGTATCGGAACCCCCCTCGCCGTGGCCGCGGGCGGGGTCCTGTGCATCGCGGGGGCGCTCGTGTTCGCCTGCTACCTTCCCCGCATGCGCGCGATGGTGCGCCCCATCTATGTGCGCAAGGGCATCATCCCCGAGATGGCCCAGGCCATGCATTCCGCCGACGCCGTAACGTCGATGCAGGAGGAGTAGAGACGTACCGCGGTACGTCTTGCATTCACCAACCCCGCACGCCCCTGACCAGCCTCATTTATGTAATATTACAAAAAATCCTTGACAAGTATATACAATCTATATACATAGATAATATATATATTAAGTATATAATCACAAGGTCGATTGTGTCCGATGCAGCCACGCGGCCCGCAACGGGGCCGGGCGAATCGGCGGCACGAATAAAAGCCTGCGAACAGGGGTTTGCGAACAATGTCGATCAAATACGCGATTTTGGGCCTTCTTCACTACTCGAACATGCACGGCTACCGGATCAAGGAGCATCTCGAGAAGAACTTCGGACACATGTGGTCCGTGAATTTCGGGCAGATATACCCGAACCTCAAGGAGCTCGAGTCCGAAGAGCTCGTCACCATGGTGGAGCTCCGTTCCTCGGAAAACGGCGGGCCGCACAAGAAGCTCTACGCGATCACCGAAAAAGGAAAGGAGGAATTCTCGCGCTGGCTTGAAGAATCGCCCGACAAGCAGATGCTCCTGCGCGACCCGTTTCTCCTCAAATTTGCCTTCATGGGATTTGGGAACGACAGGCTCGCGCTCAAGTATATCGACGAGCAGATAGCCGTGTACGAGTCCCAGCACGCGCGGCGTGCGGAAAACCGCGAGCGCTGGAGAAAGCAGGGCGTCCACGTGCAGCTTCTCGCGGAGCTCGGTATCGAATTCAACGAAATGTATCTCACCTGGCTCCGGCGCGCGCGCGAGGAGATCGGGAATAACGCCGCGGTATCGTCGGCCGGGAAAAGATAACTTCACACAGCCGGGAGGTCGCGAAAATCCTTGCCGGCAATGGCGCATCGATCGCGGGTTTCGACCTGGACGGCAAGGGGCTCGAGAGCCCGGAGCAGGGGCCGGCAGGCACGAAGGGCGATCATTGCTGCTCAGGCACATGGATATCGCGGACCGGACGCCCGGGGCGCAGGGAGGGGGAATGAAAACATACGACAAGTTCTACATCGGCGGACAATGGGTCGAGCCGGCCGGCACGGATACCGTCGAGGTCGTCAATCCCTGCACCGAGGAGGCCATCGCCCGGGTGCGCATGGGCAACGCCGCTGACGTGGACAGGGCGGTGATAGCGGCCCGTGCGGCCTTTCCCGCCTGGGCGTCCACGACGGTCGCGCGGCGCGCCGCGTTCATCGCGGACATCGCGAAGGCGATGGCCGCGCGCCAGAACGAGATCGGCGATGTCATCGCCCGCGAGATGGGGATGCCCCAGGCGCTCTCGCGCATGGTCCAGGCGGGTCTGCCCATAGCCGTGCTGAATGCCTTCGTGCCCCTCCTGGAGGGCTACGAATTCGAGTACAGCATTAACGGCACGCGCATCGTGAAGGAGCCCATCGGGGTATGCGGCTTTATCACGCCGTGGAACTATCCCCTGCACCAGATAATCGGGAAGGTGGCTCCGGCGCTCGCGGCCGGCTGCACGATGGTGCTTAAGCCAAGCCAGCTCGCGCCCCTGGACGCCTTCATATTGGCGGAGATAATGGACGAAGTGAAACTCCCCGCCGGGGTGTTCAACCTGGTGGCCGGCGCCGGCTCGAAGGCGGGCAATGCGCTCGCGTCCCACCCGGGAGTGGACATGGTCTCGCTCACCGGCTCCACGAGGTCGGGGACGCTCGTTTCCCAGGCGGCGGCGGAGACCATCAAGAAGGTAACGCTGGAGCTGGGCGGCAAGTCCGCGAACGTCATCCTGGACGATGCCGATCTCACGAAGGCTGTGCCCAAGGGCGTCTTCAACTGCTTCCTCAATTCGGGGCAAACCTGCATCGCGCTTACCAGGATGATCGTTCCCGCCGAGAAACAGGCGGAGGTCATTGAAATCGCGAAGGGCACCGTGGGGCTCATGAAGATGGGCGACTCGTTCGAGGAAGGCAATTACCTGGGGCCCATGGTGGACGCTGCGCAGCAGCGCTCGGTGCGCGCGTACATCGAGGCCGGTATCCGCGAGGGGGCGACGCTCGTCCTGGGCGGCCCCGAACAGCCGGAAAACTTGAAAAAGGGCTATTACGTGAAGCCGACGATATTCGCCGACGTGCGCAACGACATGACGATCGCCCGCGAGGAGATATTCGGACCGGTGCTGTGCATCATTCCCTACCGAACCGAGGAGGAGGCCGTGAAGATCGCGAACGACAGCGTGTACGGTCTCTCGGGCTCGGTGTGGTCGGGAGACGCGGGGCGCGCGCGGGCCGTCGCGCGGCGGCTGCGCACGGGACAGGTCTTCATCAACGGCGCGGACTTCGACATCAACGCGCCCGCGGGGGGCTACAAGCAGTCGGGGCTGGGACGCGAGCGCAGCAAATACGGGCTCGAGGAATATTTTGAAATCAAGGCGCTTATCGGCCACGACTGAGCGGCGCTATGACGTTATGTGAAATATAGTGGGGAATAACGATCGGACAGGAGAGGGGGGGCGCATGAAATTCGACGGAATCACGCTCGTGACCGGCGCGGCCGGGTTCATGGGGAGCCACCTGGTTGAGTACCTCGCCAATAAAGGGGTGAAGGTGCGGGCGAGCGCCAGGCCGCGGAAGGACATTTCCTTTTTCGAGAAGCTGGGCGTGGAATACGTTCCCGCCGACCTCACGAAGCCCGAGACGCTTCCCCGGCTCTTCGAGGGGAATGTCGACCGGGTGTTCCACCTGGGCGCCATCTGCAATTTTTCGACGCCCTACGAAAGGCTTTTTCCCACCAACGTGCGCGGCGTCGAGCTTTTCACGGAGCTGGTGATGAAACACGGCGTGAAGCGCTATGTGCACGTGGGCTCGACCAGCGTGTATGGCTATTACAAGGGTACGCCCTTCACCGAGGACGGCCCGCGCGATCCGCACGACGCCTACGGGACGAGCAAGCGGGACGGCGAGGACGTCGTCTGGAAGCGCATCGGCCAGGGGATGCCGGGGATCATCACGCGCCCCTGCACGGTCTACGGGCCGCGCTGCAACGACGGCGCGGGAAAAGCGTTCTCCCGGCCCACGGACATATCGGCCATACCGGGACACGGACAGCAGCTACTTTCCAACATACGCGCCGAGGACGTGGCGGCGGCGGTGGAGCATCTTTCGTTCCTCGACTCCGCGGTCGGGAACGCGTACAACATCGCCGAGGACACGCACCCGACCCTGCAGGAAGCGCTTGAGCTGGCTTCCGCGACGTTCGGGACCAGGCCCCCCAGGCTGCACCTGCCCCTGTGGCTGGTGAAAATCGCGGCGAAGATTGAAGGATCGAAGGCGGCGCGAAAAGGAAAAATCCCCGACCTGGAATACGACGCGGTGAAGTACCTGTACGACGACTATATCGTGGACAACGCAAAGCTCAAGTCGACCGGGTTCCGCATGGCCTACCCGGATTTCAGGGAATCCATGACGCAGATGGGGGAATGGTATCGTTCGCATTCGTGTAAATAGTAATAGTAAAGAAATAAATTTACTGGAGGCTCGCGATGAGAGAGGTGATCGTAATAACAGGGCTGGGCGACGGCATGGGCCGTCACGTGGCGAAGATGCTCGCGGGGATGGGACATTCGATCGCGGGTTTCGACGTGGACGCAAAGGGCGTGGCATCGCTTTCCGAAGAGATGGATAAGATCGGGGGAGAGCATCTCCTCATGCCCATGGATATATCGGACCGCGCGGGAATCACACGGTTCCGCGACAAGGTGCTGAAGAAATACGGGAAGGTCGACACGGTGCTTTCCAACGTGGGCATCGGGTTTTTCAGCCCCTTCGAGGAGGTGGACCTCGAAAAGGCGCTCAAGTGTCTCGAGATAAACGTGATCGGCACCGCCGCGATCTTCCAGGCGTTCATCCCGTCGATGCGCGACCGTAAGCAGGGCAAGCTCATAGCCATGTCCTCGCTCGTGGGCCGCATTCCATTCCCGTTCGAGTCTATTTATACCGCGAGCAAGTTCGCGGTGACGGGTCTCATGCTGTCGCTGCGCTACGAGGTTGCGCCGTTCGGGATCAGGGTGTCGATCATCGAGCCGGCCCAGGTGTCCACCACCTTCGCCGCGAAGATACACGTGCTCCCGAAAGATGGGTCGCCCTATCGCGAGCGGGCGCGAAGATTCATCGCACGGGACGACGAGCTGATCAAGACCGCCCCCACGCCTATTTTCGCGGCGGGCAGGATTGTGAAGGTGGTCACCGCGAAGAAGCCGGCGCTCTTTAACCAGATCGATTTCAGCAGCTCTTTTTTACTCTGGATTAATAATTTCCTCCCGACTAAACTGAGGGACGCGATACTGGTGAACTACATGGACATAAAGGTATAGGACGATTCGCGCGCGGTAACACGGCGGGCGCCCGCGGGGATACGTCTCCCGCGCGCGGCGCCCGGCGGCAGTACAATCCGGGGAGGTTGCCATGGGTACGCAGAATGCATCGTTGAAGGACGAGGCCCGGTCAAGGGTCGATAACCTGCGCTGGAAGATAATCGACGCGCCGCAGGAGGTGTGCATCGAGCGCGCGCGTTACGTCACGGAATCCATGAGGCTCCACTGGGACGAGCCGCCGCTCCGGCGGATAAGCTTCGCCCTGGAGCACATCCTCAAGAACATCAGCGTCGTCATCCGCGAGGAAGAGCTGGTCGTGGGATGCCGCACCTCGAAGCTCAAGGGCGCGCCGCTCTTTCCCGAGAACAAGGCGAGGTGGATCGAGGGAGACCTTGACGGCTTCGACCAGAGGGTGGTCCAGCGCGCCCTCATAACCCCCGCCGAAAAGAAGGAGCTCGCCGAATCCATACTGCCGTTCTGGCGCGGGAAGACCGTAGAAGAGTGCATGGAAGGGCGCATGCCCGCCGACGTCGCCGCGGACATGGATAAGTACATCTTCACCATGATGCTCGAGATCACCTATGGCATAGGGCACTTTACGATGAACCACAAGAAGGTGCTCGCGCGCGGCCTGCGCGGCGTGATGGACGACGCGCGCGCGAAGATGGACCGGCTTTCCAGTGAAGAAAAGGCCGGCGAAAAGGGCCTCTTCTACGAGGCGGTCATACGCTCATGCGGCGCGGCTGTCATCTTCGCGCGGCGTTATGCCGATCACGCCGATGCGCTTGCCGCCGCCGAGAAGAACGCCTCGCGCGCCGCGGAGCTGCGCGAGATCGCGCGGGTGTGCCGTCACGTGCCCGAGTTTCCCGCCGAAAGCTTCCACGAGGCGGCGCAGTCGTTCTATTTCATCCACCTGATCGCACAGATCGAGTCCGGGGGGAATTCAATCTCCCTGGGGCGCATCGACCAGATCCTGTATCCCTACTATAAAAAGGACGCGGACGCGGGACGCATCACGCCCGATCGGGCTCGCGAGATCCTGGCGCTCCTCTATGTAAAGACGAACGAAATATGGAACGTGCTCGAGGAGGCCTTCATCCCCGGCGGCGAGGGCACGGAGGGCAAGACCACGCAGAACGTCACGGTGGGCGGAATGGACGAACGCGGGGAGGACGCGACCAACGAGCTGAGCCTTATCGGCCTGGACGCGTACGCGGACGTGCGCACGGTGCAGCCCAACTTCGGCGTGAGGATTTCGAAGAAGGACACGGGGCCCCTGTTGACCAGGGCGGCCGAATACGCGCGCGACGGGGTGCTGCTGCATTTTTTCAACGACGAGGCGATCATCGCGTCGCTGGTAAAATCGGGCCACACGATCGAGGACGCGCGGGACTACGGTGTCGTGGGATGCCTGGAGCCCAATGCGCAAGGCAAGACGTTCGGATCGACCTTCGCGGTCCAGTTTAACGGGATCAAGTGCGTCGAGTTCGCGCTCTCCAACGGCATCGACAACATCTTCGGATACCGCTCCGGGATCGAGACGGGTGACCCCGCGTCGTTCACGTCCTTCGACGATGTGTGGAAGGCGTACGATGCGCAGATGCGCCATTTTATCGGCCAGATGGTCCGCGGCATGGGGGTGCTCGACGGGGCGATCGCGGAGATGGTTCCCTCTCCCTTCGCCTCGGCCATGGTGGAGGGATGCATCGAGAAGGGAAAGGACCTCACGGCGGGGGGCGCCGTCTACAACTCCACCGGCGTGCAGCTCATGGGATTCGCGAACATCGTGGACAGCCTGTACGCCGTGAGCTCGGCCGTGTTCCGGGATAAGCGCTTTTCCATAGGCGACTTGGCCGAATGGCTTTCCGCCGACTGGCAGGACCACGATGACAAGCGCGCGTGGTTCCTGAACCGCGTTCCCAAGTACGGCAACGACAACGACGAGGTCGACGCGATGGCGGCGCGGGTCGTGGAACACTACTGCGACGTGCTGGCGGGACACCGGCATCACCGGGGCGGCGCGTTCTGGCCGGGGATATTCTCGGTGGGCTTCCATATAAGCATGGGCGCCTTCACGGGGGCGACGGCGGACGGCCGTTATGCGGGAGACGTTTTAGGCAACGGGATCACGCCCACGACGGGAAACGCCGCGAGCGGGCCCACGGCGATCATGAATTCCGTGGTGAAGCTTCCCCTGGCGAGGATTTTCAACGGCGCGAACCTGAATATGCGCTTCCAGGGGAAAAGGATAATGACGGCGCACCTGGCCGTGCTCATACGCACCTATTTCGCGAACGGCGGCATGCAGGTACAGTTCAACATGCTGGATTCGGACGTGCTCAGGGAGGCGAAGGCGATGCCGGAAAAATACCGGGACCTCTTCGTGCGCGTGAGCGGCTACTCCGCGGAGTTCACGGGGCTCTCCGAGATCGCGCAGGACGAGATCATCAGCAGGACGGAGTTCGAGCTCGCGAAGTGAGCGCGGAATCCGGGATATCGCGCATCGGCGCACGCGGGAGGAGGGAGAGATGGGCAAGGTGATGAGCACCGCCGAGGCGGTCGGAAGGTTCGTGGGCGACGGCGACTTCCTTTTTATCGGCGGCTACATATGCCGTCCGCCGTTCGCCGCCATCCACGAGATCATCCGCCAGAAGAAACGGGACCTGACCGTCACGAGGAGCAACGCGGCCGACGACTTCGACATGCTTATCGGTGCCGGGTGCGTGAAGCGCTTCATCTCCACGTTCATCTCCCTGGGACTGTACGGCCTCGCGCGGTGCTACCGCCGCTCGATCGAAAAGGGAATCCCGCACAAGATCGAGATCGAGGAGTACACGAACCTCTCGCTCCCCCTCATGCTCATGGCCGGGGCGCTGGGGATGCCCTTCGTCCCGGTGAAGGACATGGCCGGCACCGACCTCTTAAAGATAAGCTCGTTCATGGGCGAGAAGAAATACAAGCAGATCGACTCGCCCTTCGACGGGAGCCCGGTGCTCCTCGCGCCCGCGCTGCGGCCCGACGTCGCGATCATCCACGTGCAGCAGGCCGACGAGGAGGGCAACGCGCAGATGTGGGGGATCGGGGGTGACTGCAAGTGGGGCGCGAACGCGGCGCAGAAGGTGATCGTGAGCTGCGAGCGGATCGTGAGCCGCGAGACCGTAGGCACCGATCCCTCGCGCACGATCGTCCCTTCATTTAAAGTGGTCGCGGTCACCGAGGAGCCCTTTGGCGCGCACCCGGGGTACACGCCCGGATTCTACGACGTGGATTTGACCTACGGATACCTCTACCAGCAGGCCTCGTCGACGGCCGAGGGGTTCGATAAATTCCTGGACGAGTGGGTGTACGGCATGAAGGACCGCGCCGGGTACACCCAGCACTTCATCCAGCGTTTCGGGTACGCGCAGTTTAAAAAACTCCAGGCGAAGTTCGATTACGGATATCCCGTATCGTACGCCTACTAGAGAGGCCCCACATGACCACGCATCCCGATTCCTACATTAAGCCGGAGCTCATGGCCTGCTGCGGCGCGAGGGAGATACGCGACAAAGACCTCGTGATCGTGGGGACTGGTTTCCCCACGATGTCCGCGAACATCGCGAAGCACACCCACGCGCCCGGGGCGTCCATGATGCAGGAGTCCGGCGTGTTCGACGCGCGCCCCGCGCGGCCGGCGCTCTCGGTCGGGGACCCGTGCCTCAATCCCGGCGCGGCCATGATCGGGGGCCTAATCGAGGTGATGGGCATGTTTTTACAAGGGGGCTGGATCGACGTGGGCTTCCTCGCCGGAAGCCAGGTGGACAGGTTCGGGAACATCAACACCACGGTGATCGGAAATTACGACAGCCCGAAAAGCCGCCTCCCCGGGTCCGGCGGCGCGAACCCGATCGGGGCTCTCGCGAAGCGAGTCCTCATCATCGCGCTCCACAACACGCGCACCCTCGCGGAGCGCGTCGATTTCATCACGACCCCCGGCTACCTTGACGGCCCGGGCGCACGGGAGCGCTGCGGGCTTCCGGCCGGGACGGGACCGGAGGTGATCATCACGAACAAGGCGGTCCTCCGGTTCGACCGGGACTCGAAGGAGGCATACCTGGAGAGCTACCACCCGGGAAGCTCCGTCGAGGAGGTGGTGAAGCTCACCCCGTGGAAGCTCAGGGTGAGCGAGGCCGTACGCGAGACCGAGCCCCCGCGCGCCGAGGAGCTCCGCGTGCTCAGGAAGGTCCTGGACCCGCTGGGGATGATACGGATTTACGAGAAGAAGGGATACGTATAGACGCGGGAAAAACCGAAAGGCGGAGGTGAACGCTCATGGAATATACCAGGGAACTCGCGAAGTTCTGCACGGGGATTTCGTATAACGCGCTTCCTGAAGAGGTCGTGCACAAGGCGAAGCTCTGCCTGCTCGACTACGCGGCGAACGTGTACGGCTCGCTGGAGCTGGACGCCGTGCGCGCGGTGACCGAATGCGTGCGCGCCATGGGCGGTCCCCCGGACGCGACGGCGCTCGGCTGCGGGTTCAAGACCGGGTTGCAGAACGCCGCGTTCGTCAACGGCACCACTGCCGAGGCGATCGAGGCCCAGGACGGCCTGCGCTTCGGGGGCAACCACGCGGTGTCGGCGGTCATTCCCGCGGCGCTCGCGGTCGCGGAGGGCCGGGACCTGGACGGGCAAAGGCTCATCGAGGCGGTGGTTGCGGGCTACGAGACCGCGAACCGGACCGCCGCAGCCATGCATCCATTTCATACGCTTTCCGGTTTTCTCCCCACCGGCACGTGCGGTACGTTTGGGGCCGCGGCCGCCGCGGCGCGGCTCATGGGGCTGGATAAGGACGGGATGCTGAACGCGCTGGGCAACGCGGGTTACCTGCTACCGCTTTCCATGGCGGAGCAGCTCATGGGCGGCTACACGATCAAGATCGTCCAGGGGGGACAGGCGGCGAGCGCCGGCATCATGGCGGCCGAGCTCGCGTCGCGGGGGATATCGGGCTCGCCGGTCGTGCTCGAGGGCTCGGCGCTCAAGGGCGGCTTCACGCAGATCACGCTGCGCGCGGATCCCAAGTGCGAACGGATCACGGACGGACTGGGCGAGCGCTACTCGATCATGGACGTCTACTTCAAGCCCTACACCGCGTGCAGGCACACGCACGGCGCGGCGCAGGCGGTGATCGAGCTCATGGGCGCACACCATTTCAAACCTGCCGCGATACGGGCGATCACGGTGTTCACCTACGGAGTCGCGGCGCTCGCGGTGGGGAAGGGCTTCGCGGAATCGGGGACCTTCGTATCGGCCCAGTTCTCCATACCCTTCGTCGTGGCGGCATGCATCCTGGACGGGGAGCTGGGCGCGAAGCAGCTCACGGAGCGGCGCATCGCGGATCCCGCGCTGATCACGCTTTCCAACAAGGTGACGGTCGTGAGCGATGACGAGCTGAACAAGGCCTATCCCGACAAGACCGCGAGCCGCGTGGAGATCGTCACGCACGACGGGCAGAGGTACGTCCGGCAGATCGATATTCCCAAAGGCGACCCGCGCGATCCCATGGAACAGGACGACATCGCCGCCAAGCTGCGCCTCTTCGCCGGCGGGCGCGACGCGGCGAAGATAGACGGCATTATCGAAGGGATAATGAATATCGAGAAGGCGAAGGGAATAGGGCTCCTCCTGGGATCGATATGACGTCAGGGGCAGGGGGTCCGATGCGCGTACGGGCTTCCGGCAGCGCGATCCGGCAGGGGCGCGCCGGGGCGGCGCAGATCGATATTTATTGCGCATAACGGTAGGGTTTCAGGGTTCGTTACCTTAACAATAGACTTGTTGCATAACTCCATTTTCCACGGGCTATAAGGGGCGAAGCCTCTTAAAAGCCCCCCGCAGGGGTTCCCTGCGGGCGCGAGACGGCAGTTTCGCAACAGGTCCAACATTTCGAGGAGTGATCATGGATTTCACGTTGACCGATGAACAGAAAATGCTGATCGACACTATCCGCACCATGGGGGAGCGCGAGAAGTTCAAGGATCTCGCGAAGCATATCGACGCCACGGGCGAGTTCCCCTACGCGCTCATGGCGAAATACGCGGAGCTGGGCTTCCTGGGGATGACGCTCTCGCCGGAATACGGCGGCGGCGGGCAGAGCGCGCTCAATGCGATCATCACGATCGAGGAGCTCGCGAAATTCAGCCCCATGATCGCCGCGCCGGTCTTCGAATCGAACGTGGGCCCGGTGCGGGTCATCGACCTTTTCGGCACCCCGGAGCAGAAGAAGGCGATACTCCCCGGCGTGTGCAGGGGCGAGCTCTCCGTCTCCGTGTGCATGACCGAGCCCGAGGCCGGCTCCGACCTCACCGCCCTCACCACCAACGCCGAGCAGGACGGGGACGGCTACCTCCTGAACGGGCGCAAGTCCTTCATCACCGGCGGCGGGCACGCGAGCCATTACATGGTGTACACGCGGTTCGGCAAGACCAGGGGCTACAAGGGGATAGGCGGACTCATCGTGGAGAAGGGGATGCCCGGGTTCAGTTTCGGGAAACAGGAGCGCTTCATGGGGCTCAGGGGAATGCCCTCATGCGACCTCTTCTTCGACAACGTGAAGGTGCCCGGGAAAAACCTCGTCGTAAAGCCGGGTGACTTCAACAAGCTCATGCTCACCTTCGACATCGAGCGCTGCGGGAACGCCGCGATGTGCCTGGGGGTCGCCGGGGGCGCGCTCGCCGAGGCGAAAGCCTATGCGATGGAGCGCACCGCGTTCGGCAGGCCCATCTGCGAGTTCCAGAACATACAGTTCACGACCGTGGACATGGCGACGAAGCTCGACGCGGCGCGCCTGCTGGTCTACCGCGCGGCCGCGGGCGCGGGCCAGGGGCTCCCCTCCATGTACGAGGCCTCTATGGCGAAGGCCTTCGCGAACGAGATGGTGGTGAGCGTCACCGACAGCGCGATGCAGATATTCGGCGGCTACGGCTACAGCACGGAATTTCCCGTGGAGCGGATGTACCGGGACGCAAAGGCGTGGTGCGTCGCGGGGGGCACCATCCAGATGCTCAAGATAGGGGTCGCGGGCATGATATACGGGAGGAGATTCGACCAGCGGAAGGGACAGTGAAAACTACTAAGCAAGGGGACCGATATGGGAAAGTATTATAAAGACGCGGAAGACCTGTATAAAATTTACGGGTACTTCCTGAACAGGGTGCTTAGCGACGAGAAGATCGGCACCAAGATGGCGAAGTCGGGAATCATCATCCGCTTCTTCTACACGGACCCGGACGCGGAAATAACCATTGACCTGAAAAACCCGCCCGCGAAGCCGGGATTGCACGGAACCTTTTACCTGGGGCCCTGCGATCTACAGCCGGACGTCTGGTCGAAGCAGCCCGCCGACCATTCACACCGTTTCTGGCACGGGCTGGAAAACCCGATCGCCGGCGTCACCAAGGGAATCATCAAGCAGGGCGGGAAGGTCACGGCGATGCTCAAGCTTCTTCCGGTCATCAAACCGGCGTTTCACATGTACCCGATCTCCCTGCGCGAGATGGGGCTCGATCACCTCATCGTCACGAAGTGACGGGCGCGCCGCCAGAACAAGATTCGGCATACCATCACATCCGCGGGCCGAGATCAACCGAATGCCCGCGGAGGGTGGGACCGGGAAATCCCCGGTGAATTGATCCTGGAGGTGCGGGAATGAACCGGAAGGGTCGCATGCACTACGCATGGTGGATCGTGGTCTCGGGATTTTTTCTCAACCTGGCGGGCATTGGCATCATCATGAACTGCATGGGCGTCTTCTACAAGCCCGTGATAGAATCCCAGGGCTTCACTCGCGGCGCGTTCGCGCTCTATTTCTCAATCGCCGCGCTCTCGATGATGGTGGTCGCCCCCTTCATGGGAAAAATACTCGAGCGCAGAAATATCCGCGTCGTCATGGGGATATGCACCGCGCTCATGAGTGTCAGCTTCGCGCTCTTCTCTCAATGCACTACCCTGGCGCATTTTTACGCGCTTTCGGTCTTCCTGGGAATCGGGAGCGCGGGAACCCACATCATCCCGGTGTCCATGATGATCACCAACTGGTTCGAGGAAAAGCGCGGGCTGGCCATGGGGATCGTCTTCTCGGCGACGGGAATTGGCGGGTTCATCTTCAACCCGTTCTCGAACTGGCTTATCGAACAGTATGGCTGGCAGACCGCGTACCTCGTGCTCGGGATCATCGTGGGCGTGTGCACCATTCCCGTCGCGGTCTTCCTCGTGAGCGCCCGGCCGGCGGAAAAGGGGCTTGCCCCCTACGGGGCGGTCGCGGGATCGCCGGGCGCTACGGCCGATGCCGTTCCCGGGCTTACCGCGCGCGCGGCGCTGCGCGCGCCGGCCTTCTGGTTCCTCGCCGTCATGATCCTGTTCATCGCGGTTGCGAACATGGGGGTCCTCCATCACATCGTTCCCTACCTTACCGATATTGGCGTCGACGCGGGGACGGCCGCGAGCCTCATGTCGCTGCACATGGCGGTCCTCGTCGCTGGGAAGCTTGTCATGGGCGATCTTTCCGACAGGCTCGGGCTCATGAGGAGCCTGCTGCTGTGCATCGCCGGGCTCACGGTTTCCATAGGGCTCCTGTTCGGGGCGGCAATGTTCTGGATTGCGGTGCTGTTCAACGTGCTCTTCGGCTTCGCGATATCGGTGCGGACGGTGCTGCCGCCGCTCATGACGGCCGCCTGCCTGGGCCCGCGCCATTTCGGCGTCATCTACGGTTTCCTGAACGTGTTTACCACGCTCGGGACAGCCATCGGGGTGCCGCTATCCGGGTACATACACGACTTCACGAAAAACTATCATGCGGCCTTCGCCCTGTACATCGCGCTCGGGGTGCTCGCCGCGGTCTTTGGCGTGCTCGCCCTCCGCGGGGCGAAGTTCGCGCGCGCGGGACATTGAGACGGCCATGAAACGAGGGAGCACGACATGTATGCGAATACCGGGAAAATAGCGAGCCTGGAATTGACGTCGGGGCACGCGGAGGAAATCAATCTTCCCGCGCAGACCTATGCCTCGTATATTGGCGGAAGCGGTCTGGCGGCGAGGATATTCTTCGAACGGGCGGACCTGTCCGCGGACCCGCTCGCCCCGGAGGCCATGTTCCTGCTCATGAACGGGCCGCTCGCGGGAATCAAGCTCTCGGGCGCGAGCCGCATGTGCGCGGCGGCGCGCTCCCCGCTCACCGGCACCTTCGCCGATTCCTCGTGCGGGGGCTACTTCGCGCCCGCGTTCCGTTATGCGGGATACGACGGGCTCGTGCTCACGGGACGGCTCGAGCAGCCCTCGCTCATTGTGATCGAAGAAGAAACCATAAGCATACAGGACGCGGATTTCCTATGGGGCAGGGGGATTGAAGAGTGCACGAGTCTTATCCGCGGGCGTTATGGCGCACGGGCAAGGTCGCTGGTGATAGGACCGGCGGGGGAGAACATGGTCCCGTTCGCGTGCATCATGCACGAGGCGCATCACGCCTTCGGGCGCTGCGGCCTGGGGGCGGTGCTGGGCTCCAAGAACGTAAAGGCGATCGTGGTGAAGGCGTCGCCCCGCAGGCCAGTAGTATCGGACCCCGATCGCGTGGCCTCCCTCATAAAAACGCTCACCCCGCGCATCAAGGACTTCGTCATGTCGCAGGTCCTGCACGAGTTCGGCTCGGCGGGGAACCTCGAGGGACACATGTACAGCGGCGACGTTCCCGTCCGGAACTGGACCTCGAACTTCGACGAGGAGATGGCCGAGGCGCTCACCGGGAGCACGCTCTCGGATAAGTACCTCACGCGCGCCGGGACCTGCGCGTATTGCGCGGTCGCGTGCAAGCGCATCGTGAAGGTGGACGACGGACCCTTCACGATCCCCGAGGGACCGGGCCCCGAGTACGAAACGGTTGCGGCGTTCGGGAGCCTCATGGGATCGTCGGACCTCGCGGCCGCGTGCAAGGCCAACCGCGTGTGCAACGACCTGGGCATGGACACGATCAGCGCGGGCGCGACGATCGCCTGGGCCATGGAGGCGTTCGAGAGGGGGCAGATAACGCCGGAGCACACGCGGGGCGTGCCGCTGGAATGGGGCGACATGCGCACGGTGATCGACACGCTTCTTCCCGCGATGGCGAGACGGGAAGAGGGGGCGGGCGCGCTTCTCGCGCGGGGGAGCGCCGCGGCCGCCAGGCTCGTGGGCGGAAACTCCATCGACTACACCGCGCAGGGCAAGGGGCTCGAGTCGCCCATGCACGATCCGCGCGGCGGCGGCCACGGGCATGCCCTCGCCTATGCCGTGAGCCCGCGGGGCGCCTGCCACGTATCGACCGCGATGCACTTCATGGAGACCGGCGCCTGCAACTATCCCGAGATAGGATTCGAATTCAACCTCGAGGCGCTCACCGCCGAGGGTAAGCCCGAAACGATGATGCTCGCCGCGGCGATCGGGAGCATCGAAAACAGCGCGTGCCTGTGCCAGTACGCGGACCGCACCTTCACCATTCCCGAGATGGTGGAGCTGTTCAACGCCGCCGCCGGCTACGGCTACGACGCGCGCACGATGCTCGACGCGGGATACCGCGTCTTTCACCTGAAGCGCGTGATCAACTGCCTGCTCGGCTTCACCGCCGCCGACGACGCGCTCACGCCGCGCATGCTGGAGCCCGCGCGCGACGGCGATCCCGCGGGCATCGAAATTCGTTTCGATGAAATGAAGGCGGATTTTTACGCGCTTATGGGCATGGACCCGGAGAAGGGCGTTGCGCGCACGGCGACGCTCAGGGCACTCGGCATGGACGCGGAGGCGCGGGCCGTATGGCCGGGGAATTCGTAACGGCCTTGAAGGCGCGGATTCGAATCCGCGCCTTCAAGGCCGTCCTCAGCGGCTCTCCACACGGTTTCGTCCCCTGTTCTTCGCGAGATACAGCGCTTCATCGGCGCGCCTTATCAGGGTTTCCACGGTGTCCTTCTCCATGAAGCCCGCGACGCCGAAGCTGCACGTTACCGGCCGGGGGATCCTGAGCCTGGCGGTCTCGATCCGGGCGCGGATTTTCTCTGCGGTCAACGTCGCCTCATTCGCGTCGGTGTGCGGCAGCAGCAGGGTGAATTCCTCTCCCCCCCAGCGCGCGAATATATCGCTGCGCCGCGTCGCCCGGCGCACCACGCGGGATATCTCTTTGAGAATCGTGTCGCCCGCCTGGTGGCCGAACTCGTCGTTGATCTCCTTGAAATGATCGATGTCCATGAACACGAGAGACAGGCAGGCATCGTACCTGCGCGCGATCTCGACATGGTGCGCCAGCGCCTCGTCGAACCTCGTCCGGTTGAACGTACCGGTGAGCGCGTCGTGGGACGCCCGGTGCTGGTATACCCTGCGCTTCTCATCCAGGTCCGTCACGTCGGTCAGGGTCGCCACGTACAACTCCTCGTCGATCGAGAGCTTGTTCACCGTGATCGAAAACACGCGTGGTTTCCTGAGCCTGGCCGGCTTGAAGGCGATCAGGCTGCTCTGGCGCCCGGGATCGACGAGCGCGTGCGTCCAGCCGCCGGGCGCCGGTTTCGCCAGGCAGCCCTCCGCATCGACAATTGCCCCGCCTATGGACATGAGCTCCGCTTCGCCGCCCACGCCCGGTTCCAGCCCGAAAAAATCGAGGAACCTGTTGTTCGCCATGCGGACGCGGTCGCGGTCGATGACGATTATGATGTTTTCCTGGGAATCGATTATGGACTGGAGAAATTCGTTCTGGTATTCGAAGAGCCGCTCGAGTATCCGCTTCTCGGTGATATCCATGAATCCCAGGACCAGTCCGGAAAATCCCTCGTAGCGGCTGTTGATGGGCTTGATGATGAGCGAGATGTTTTTTTTCCTGCCGGTCTTGGGCGTGAGGACGAGCTCCAGGTTCGTACCGCGGCCCTCGAAGCCCTTCTCCACCCAGGTGTACTGGATGTCCATGAGCCCGCCCGTTTCGGTCTCGTCGGAGACTGCGAGCACGTCGCCGCAGTACTTGCCCACGGCGTCTTCATGGGTCCAGCCGGTGAGATCCTCGGCGACGCTGTTGATGAGGAGTATCCTTCCCTGGGTGTCCGTGGTGATCACGCCGATTCCCACTGCGTGAAGGGTCTCGGCGAGTCTCTCGTGCTCCTCCCTGGTCCGCCTCCGTTTTTCCGCGAGCTTCAGGTCGGTGATGTCGCTCCCCACGCACTGGTATTCCCATATGGTACCGTGGTCGTCGAAAAGGGCCTGCACCGACCATACGATATAGCGCGGGTCATCGTCGGACTTGATGAAGCGCTCGAAGCTTGTCAGGGGCTTTTCGAGGGTCAGGCCTTCCGTAACGCCGGTGAAGAGAGACCGGTCGTCGCCGAACACCAGCTCGATCGCGTTCTCGCCCAGGGCGTCGAACGGGGTGGTGTTGAAGTAGGCGCAGTAACCCTGGTTCACGAAGGACACGGAAAAGTCCACGGGGAAGAACCGGATTATCATGACGGGCGAGTTGTCGACGATCCCCCGGTAACGCTCCTCGTTTTTCCGCAGCACCTTCTCTATCTTTTTCCGGTCGGTGCCCGTTTTCTTGTATTGGATGGCGTTTAAAATCGTATGGATGAGCAGGAAAAACCTGTCGGACCGGGTTATGGAGGCCTTGGGCAGGTAGTCGAACGCGCCCGCCTTCATCGCCTTGACCGCGAGCGTTTCGTCGCCCACACCGGTGAGCATGATGATCGCCGCGTCCCGTTCAAGGTCCCTGATCATCGAGATTATGTGCAGGCCGTCGATATCGGGCAGCATGTAATCCAGGAGCACGCAGTCGCATTCCCGGCGCTTGAGCTCCTCGATCGCGGAGCCTCCGGTTTCCGCCTCCAGGATCTCGAAGTTGTGCCCGCTTCCGCGGAGTATATCGGCGAGAAGACGGCGAAGCCCCCCGTCGTCGTCGACTATCAATACGATTTTCGCTTCATCCATTCCGTTTCACCTTGATCGGATCCGGGTACGGGCCCTGTCTTGTCCCGCTCACCGGAGCAGAAACTGCTTCTCGATTTCCTCCGGGGGCAGGGGTTTGCTGAAGTAATAGCCCTGGAAGAAATCGCATTTCATGCTGCGCAGGAAGTCATACTGCTCATTGTTCTCGATTCCCTCGGCGACCACGCTGAACCCCAGGTTGTGCGCGAGGTTGAGGATGGCCGTCAAAATCGCCACCGCCTTCATGCTGTGCGGGACGTTGTCGATAAACGATTTGTCGGTCTTCAGCGTATCCACCGGCAGGTCGTGAATTTTGCTGAACGAGGAGTACCCCGTCCCGAAGTCGTCGATCGAGAGGGAACATCCCATCGCCTTGAGTTCATGGAGCCGCTCGATCCCTTCCTTTTCGTTTTCCATGATCCCCGTTTCGGTGATTTCGAACTTGAGGCGCCGGGGATCGGCACCCGTGCGCTCGATGATGGCCGCGATCTCTTTCACCAGGTCGGGCCGTCTGAACTGGTAGGTCGACAGGTTGACCGCCACCGTATAGGGGGAGTAGCCCTTCGCGAGCCATTCCATGTTCTGGAGGCATACCTGCTCTATCGCGCGATAGCCTATCTCTACGATGATGCCGCTTTTTTCCGCTACATGAATGAACTCGGAGGGCATGACCAGGCCCTTGGACGGCGACTGCCAGCGCACGAGAGACTCCATCCCCGCGATCGCGCCGGCGGGGTCGACAATGGGCTGATAATACATGAGGAATTCGTCTTTGCGGACGGCCTGCCGCAAATCGCTCTCCAGACGGAGCTTCTGCACGATACCGTCGTGGATTTCGCGGCTGAAGAGCTGGTAGCTGTTTCGTCCCCGGTCCTTCGCGTAGTACATCGCGGCGTCGGCCTTGTCCATGAGCTCCTCCGCGTCGCGGCCGTCGTCGGGGTGGATGGAAATGCCCATGCTCGCGGAAATGGGAATGGGGATGCCCTCGGCGAAAAAGGGGTCGCCGAACGCGCGCGAGATCTTCTCCGAAATGGTGATTGTGTCCTCGTAGGTTCCCACGTCCGAAAAAATGATCATGAATTTGTCGCCGTATATCCGCGCCAGCACGTCGTCGGGGCGCAGCAGGTCACGGAGGCGCGCAACCACCTGCTTGAGCAGGGCGTCCCCCGTCCTGGTGCCGTACATCTCATTCACGTCCTTGAAGCGGTCCAGGCCGATACACATGACGGCGAAGATGGACTCCTTGTTCTTTCTCCGGTCGGCCTTGATCGTCTCGACCTGCAGGCGTGTCACGAACATGTCCCTGTTGAAGGCGTCGGTGAGAAGGTCGTGCGTGGAGTCGTAGATCGCGTAATCTATGAGGGCGTTGTGCTTTTTCTCGAGATCCCTGTTGTTGCCGTGCATCTTCGAAAGGTCCACGGCGAGCCCGCCGATGCGCGCCTCGGGGACGTCCGCCGGGAGCGAGGTCGCGCAGATATGGACGGGGAACACGCTCCCGTCCGCCCTGATCATCGAGAACTCGTCGCCCCCGTGATCCGAGCCGTTCGAGATGCGCGAAAAAAAATCCCCGGCCTTCCCGCGATCGTCGGGTGCGAACATGTCGCCTGCAGGCCTGCCGATGATGCCACCCGCGGGGTGTCCCAGCAGCGTATTCGTCTCGCCCGTGACGCTCTTGATTTCAAAATCGCCGTTCATCTCGAAATACATCACGGGAAGGGATTTCAAGGCGCGGGTGAGGCGTTTCACGGTTTCACCGGGCTCCTCTCCGTCAACGGTGAACGGGCCCGGTTTCCCCCCGCGCAGTTTGACGGAGTTCGATTTTTTCATGGTCATCCCTTCCCCCGGGCGTGGCCCCTGATCACCGCGCCCGGGCCGGCGCCGTCCCCTCCATCCCGCGCACCCGATCCCTGGAGATTGCTTCGAACGCGTGCGTTTAGAAAAGGCGAACCGGGGCCGATATCCGTCGTTCTGAAAAAGGACTCGATTGAGCTGTTGATGAAACGGTGAATATAATATAAGGATTGGACGGGCGGACGCCAAGTATTTATACGGCCATTTGATGAGCGCCGGACGGTCAAGGCGAGGGGAAGGGGGCCGATACATCCCCGGCGGGGTGCCCGTGAAGGCGCGGAAGCGTTTCCGCGCCTTCACGGGCATAACCTTCGGGGGTGGAAACGCCTGCAGGCGTATTGTGCTTGAAAAAAACCGTTCACCGGCGATACTGCGTTCCCGCGGATGCGGAAAATCGGCGTCTGTGTGCCGGGGCCCCGGGATTTGCTCCTGCACCGAAACCGCGCGGAAGCCGTATCGGCCCCCGCGGAAAATAAACAAGAGAAACAGGAACGGTATGGATTTTAAGAAAATGGCGCGCGAGTGCCTTCACTATGTGAGCGTCTTGATCGGGAAACACGGCCCCCGCCTCGCCGGAACGGAGGCGTGCAGGGCGTGCGCCCAAGACATCAAGGACCGGCTGTCGGCGTCGTGCGACCGCGTTTTAATGGAGGGCTTCGAGTTCAACAGCGGCGCCTTCACGGGCTTCATGAAGATCCTCGCGGTCGGGTATTCCGTGATCACGGCCGGCGCCTTCCTCGGGGGATACTGGCTGATCCCCGCGATGCTCGCCTACGTGGTCTGCAACCTGAGCGCCGTCGGGGGATTCGTTTTTTATAAGAGGATCTTCGATCCGTTCTATAAAAAATCAAGGGGCTGGAACGTGTCGGGCGAGATACTGCCGAAAGGGGAGACCGCGCGGCAGATCGTCATCGCCGGGCACCATGACAGCGCCAACCTGTTCAATTACATGGTGTACCTCCAGAAATGGTATTCCGTGAGGATCGTGACGGGGCTCGTCTTCGTGTTCGTTCCCGGGTTTTTCGTGTTCGCCTGGGGCGCGCTGCATCTCGCGGGATACGCCGATCCCGGGTTCGTAACGGCGCTGCGCACGGCGCTTGCGGTTGGGCTCGTCATGGTGCTGCCCTTTTACTTCTTCGTCAACAAGGCCGCGGTGCCGGGGGCCGGGGACAACCTGATCGCGACGGCGATACTCTGCCGGCTCGCGGAGGTATTCGGTTCCCCGAAAAAAAAGGGGGGGCGGCTCTCTTCGACGAAGCTGGTGTTTCTGAGCACGGACGCGGAGGAGGAGGGACTGCGCGGCGCCCGCGCGTACGTGGATGCGCACCGGGAGGAGCTCCTGGGCGTGCCGACCTGCGTGCTCAATATCGATTCGCTCTATTCTCTCGGGGAGCTTAGATGCCTGACGAGCGAGATCAACGGCTTCCTGAAAACCTCGCTGCCGCTCGCGGAAGATTGCCGGCGGATAGCCGAAAAACTCGGGTATGCCCTGTCCGTCGTCCCGATCGCCTTCGGGGGCGGCGGGACGGACGCCGCCGAGTTCGCGCGAATTGGGGTCGACGCGACCTGCATCCTGGGACTCTCCACACATTATATCCGGGAGGGAATGGTCTATCACACCATGGGGGATACCGTAGATAAGATCGAGCCCGCCATCGTCGAGGCCGTCCTGAAAATCGTCTATCACTTCATCCTGGAAAAAGACGCGGGTCCCGGCGCGCCCTGAACGTCGTCGTACCATACGTGCGCATATTTTCGCGGGTCGAACCACCGGCGTGGTGAGCGGAGTCGAACCATGCCGGCGGTGTTCGTCCTTCGACTCCGCTCAGGATGCGCTGTTTTTATACATAACTATGTACAAATGATTGAAAAAATCTTACTTTTATCTTGACAAAAATGTATCCGGCATTTAATTACTACTAAATCGATAGTTTTAATAGAGATTGAAGGGGGACCAGTAATGAGCAAGATCGACAGTCAATTAAGGGTTGAGACCCTCGCCCTACACGGCGGCCAGGAGCCCGACCCCACGACCGGTGCCCGCGCGGTGCCCATCTACCAGACGACCTCGTACCAGTTCAACGACTCCGATCACGCGGCAGATCTTTTCGGGCTCAGGGTGTTCGGCAACATCTACACGCGCCTCATGAACCCGACGACCGACGTGTTCGAAAAACGGGTCGCGGTCCTCGATGGCGGAATCGGCGCCCTTGCCGTTGCGAGCGGCCAGTCCGCCATCGCGCTTTCAATACTGAACATCGCGAAGTCCGGGGACGAGATTGTATCGGCGGATAATCTCTACGGCGGGACCTACAACCTGTTTCACTATACGCTGCCGAAGTTCGGCGTGAAGGTGAACTTTGTGAAATCGAACGACCTGGACGCGTTCCGGAAAGCGATCACCGCGAACACCAAGGCGGTCTACGCGGAATCGATTGGGAACCCCAAGCTGGATGTCGCCGATCTGGAGGGGATCGCGAAGCTCGCGCACGAGCACGGGCTGCCCTTCATCCTGGACAATACGGTTTCGCCCTACCTTCTTCGCCCGTTCGATCACGGAGTGGACATCATCGTGTACTCGGCGACCAAGTTTATCGGCGGGCACGGGAGCTCGCTGGGAGGCGTCATCGTCGATTCCGGGAGGTTCGACTGGACGAGCGGGAAGTTTCCCCTGATCGCCGATCCCGACCCGAGCTACCACGGGCTCAAGTTCGTCGAGGCGCTCGCGCCCGTGGGCAATATCGCCTATATCCTCAAGGCGCGCGTCTCGCTGCTCAGGGACCTGGGGCCGGCGCTCTCGCCCTTCAACAGCTTTCTCTTTCTCCAGGGACTCGAGACGCTGCACCTGCGCATGCCGCGCCATTCCGAGAACGCGCTCGCCGCGGCGGAGCACCTCGCGCGGCATAAGTCCGTCGCGTGGGTAAGCTACCCGGGCCTCGCATCCAGTCCCGAGGCGGCGCGGGCGAAGAAGTATCTTCCGCGGGGGGCGGGCGCGATCGTCGGCTTCGGGATCAGGGGCGGGATAGAGGCCGGGAAAAAATTCATCGATTCCCTGCAGCTCATCTCGCATCTCGCGAACGTGGGCGACGCGAAGTCCCTGGCGATCCACCCGGCGAGCACCACGCACCAGCAGCTCTCGCCCGAGGAGCAGGCGGCCACCGGCGTAACGCCGGACTTCATCCGCCTCTCGATAGGCATCGAGCATATCGACGACATTATCGCCGACATCGACCAGGCGCTGGTGAAGACGTAACGGCAACGTCAAAGGAATAGGAGATGAGGAGAAAGGCAAAGGCGATGGATGAGATAGGGATTGGGATTATGAAGAGGGTGAATTGACCGACGATTGATTTCATGCGGGAGACTTTCCCCTCCCCCTTGAGGGGGGAGGCCGGGTGGGGGTGGAGAGCGAACCTGGGGTACCGGATGCTTTCACCCTCCCCCAGCCCCTCCCATCAAGGGAGGGGAGAAGGCTTTTTCCCCGGCAGATCATATAATTTTATTTTAGGAGAAAAACAATGGCGAACATATTCGAAGACATCAGCAAGAGCATAGGACGGACGCCGCTCGTGAAGATAAACAGGATCGCCGCGGGGCTGCCCGCGACGGTGCTCGCGAAGGTCGAGGGGCGCAATCCTGCCTACTCGGTGAAGTGCCGCATAGGCGCGTCGATGATATGGGCGGCCGAGCGCGACGGCACGCTCAAGCCCGGGAACGGGAAGGTCACCGTGATCGAGCCGACAAGCGGGAACACCGGCATCGCGCTCGCCTTCGTGTGCGCGGCGCGGCAGTACCCGCTCGTCCTCACCATGCCCGAGACGATGTCCCTGGAGCGCCGCCGCATGCTCAAGGCGTTTGGTGCCGGGCTCGTGCTCACGGAGGGCGCGAAGGGAATGCCCGGCGCGATCGCGAAGGCCGAGGAGATGATCGCGAACGAGCCGGGAAAATACTTCATGCCGCAGCAGTTCAAGAATCCCGCGAACCCGGAGATCCATTTCAAGACGACCGGGCCCGAGATATGGGAGGACACGGACGGGGCCGTCGAAATTTTCGTTTCCGGCGTGGGCACGGGCGGGACCCTCACCGGGGTGAGCCGCTACCTCAAGCGCTCGAAGATGAAGGACGTATGGACGGTGGCGGTGGAGCCGGTGAATTCCCCGGTGCTCACCCAGATCCGGAACGGTGAGGATCCAAAACCGGGCCCGCACAAGATCCAGGGGATCGGTGCGGGATTCAAGCCCGCGGTCCTGGACCTGAGCCTGGTCGACGAAATCGCGACCGTTACGAACGAGGAATCGGTCGAGATGGCGCGCCGCCTCCACAGGGAAGAGGGGATCACCGTGGGCATCTCGAGCGGCGCCGCCATGGCGGCCGCGGTGAAGATCGCGGCGCGTCCTGAGAATAAAGGAAAGAACGTGGTCGTGATACTTCCCGATGCCGGTGAGCGGTATTTGTCGAGCATCCTCTTCGAGGGGATAGACGCGTAACGTCAAAGGAAGGGGAGATGGGGGGGGTAAACGCAACCGCGAATGAACGCGAATTTTACAAAAGTCATTGGCGTGTATTCGCGTGTATTCGCGGCTACTATCCTGGTCTGCGGGGAATGAATATGCCCGCGCAATATTTAGAATTTTCCCCCTCCCTTGATGGGAGGGGTTAGGGGAGGGTGAAGGTTCGGTGCCTGAGCGCGTGATTCAGCTTCCACCCCCACCCGGCCTCCCCCATCGAGGGGGAGGGGCAAGGCTCAAGCCGTTCTATTGAGCAGACTCACCGGAATTCTCTACCTTTCAATACAATAATTTCCTTTTTGTCCCCTGCGACGCGAAAATCATGTTTACCTTGAATTTTCTTCCCGCGTATGCTTGAAGTAGAGCAAGAGCATCTTTCACGGAGGACCGTCAATGGATATCCGCACCACGATCGCGCACGCGGGCCTGTGCGCGGACGAATCGAACGGCGCGATCAGCACGCCCATTCACCAGACCGCGACCTTCCGCCACCCTGGACCGGGCTGTTTTTCAGGGTACGACTATACCCGCACCGCGAACCCCACCCGCGCGGAGCTCGAGCGCGTCATGGCGGACATCGAGGGAGGGAAGGGCGGCTTCGCCTTCGCCTCGGGCATGGCGGCGATCACGGCGGTGATGGCGCTCTTCGGGCAGGGGGCGCACATACTTTTCTCGGACGATCTTTACGGCGGGACCTGGCGCCTCTTCGAGGGGATCGCGCCGCGCTTCGGCATAACGGCATCCTATGCCGACATGTCTCATCCCTCCACGGTCGAAAGTCATTTCCGCGAAGAGACCCGCGCGGTGTTCATCGAGACCCCTTCGAATCCCATGCTGAAGATCGTCGACATCGCTGCCGTCGCCGCGATCGCGAAGCGCCGCGGCGTCCCGTGCATCGTCGACAACACCTTCATGACGCCCTACCTCCAGAATCCCCTCGCGCTGGGCGCCGATATCGTCGTGCACAGCGGCACGAAATACCTGGGCGGCCACAACGACACGCTCTGCGGCATCGCCGTCGCCGCGACCGACGACCTGTGCGCGCGGCTCGCGTACATCCAGAACGCCACGGGCGGCGTGCTCTCGCCCATGGATTCGTGGCTCCTGCTCCGCGGCCTCAAGACGCTCGCGATCCGCCTGGACCGCGCGCAGGAGAGCGCCGCGAAGATCGCGGAGTGGTGTGCGCTGCGCGCCGATATTACCGGCGTCTGGTACCCCGGGCTTCCCGGCCACCCGGGACGCGCGGTGCAGGAGAAACAGGCGCGCGGATTCGGGGCGATGCTTTCCTTCCGGGTGAAGGACCGGGACGCCGCTAACCGCGTTCTCCACGGTGTGCGCATTATCAGCTACGCCGAAAGCCTGGGCGGGGTGGAATCGCTCATCACCCATCCCGCGACCCAGACCCACGCCGACATACCTCTTGACATCCGCGAGCGCCTGGGCATAACTGATACGCTCCTGCGCCTGTCCGTGGGCATCGAGGCCGTGGACGACCTCATCGAAGACCTCGACCAGGCGCTGGCCAATGCTTAACGGCAACTGAGAAACGGCAACGGAATTAGGAGATGAGGAGATAGAGGCAAAGGCGATGGAGGGGATAGGATTAAGGCGGATTGTTGCATGAGGCAGTGGCGTATAACGGGAAGGCAGAACGGAATCTGATAAAATGCGCGAAATTAACTTTCCCCCTCCCTTGAGGGGAGGGGTTAGGGGAGGGGCAACGGAAGAGGGTGCTCATGAAATACGATACTAAAATACTGCACGGGGCCGCGGACCGTGATCCCTTCACCGGGGCGCTCAGCATCCCCATTTATCCCGCGTCCACGTACCATCAGAAGAATATCGACGAGCGGCAGCAGTACGAGTACTCGCGCTCCGGAAATCCCACGCGCCGCGCGCTCGAGGAGATCCTCGCGGCGCTCGAGGGGGGCAGGCGGGGCTATGCCTTCGCATCCGGCGTCGCGGCGCTCACGGCCGCACTCACGGCGGTGCTCAAGAGCGGCGATCACATCGTCGCGACAAGGGACCTCTACGGCGGGAGCTACCGGCTCCTCACGAATTATCTTGATCGTTTCGGCATCACGCATACCTTTGCCGACACCTCGGACATCGCGGCGGTCGAGGGCGCGATGCGCGACAACACCAGGGTGCTCTTTCTCGAGAGTCCCTCGAATCCCCTGCTGAAGATAATCGATTTCGAGGCGATGGTTGCGCTTGCGCGCCGATACGGCCTCGTCACGATCCTCGACAACACGTTTCTCTCTCCGTACTTCTTCCGGCCGCTCGAGCTGGGCGTGGACATGAGCGTGCACAGTGCGACGAAATTCCTGGGGGGGCATTCGGACCTGGTCGCCGGGGCCGTGGTGACGGCGACGCGCGAGATGGGCCGGAAGGTGCTCCACGTGCAGATCACGACGGGCGGCATGCTCTCGCCCGAGAACTCCTGGCTCCTCATGCGCGGGATAAAGACGCTCCGCGCGCGCATGACCCTTCAGGCGGAGGGCGCCATGAAGATCGCGCGCTGGCTTGCCGGGCAGCCCTGGGTGAGCAGGGTCTTCTATCCCGGCCTCCCCGCGCACCCGGGTCACGAAATCATAAAACGCCAGGCGACCGGGTACGGCGCTGTCGTCTCCTTCGCGGCGGACAGCGTGGAGCGCGCCTACGCGATCATGAGGAACGTGCATTACTGGACGGTTGCCGTATCGCTCGGGGGCGTAGAGTCCATCCTCTCATACCCGGCGAAGATGTCGCACGCGGCGATACCGGCCCCGGAGAGGGAAGCCCTGGGCATCACCGATACGCTGCTGCGCCTCTCGGTGGGACTCGAGGACGCGGACGACCTCATGGAAGACTTGGCACAGGCCGCGCGATTATAATTCCGAGCCCTCTCCTATTCTTGCACGCCTTTGTGACGCATAACGTCAAAGGAAAGGGAGATGGGGATCCCCCGCACCCCCTGAGGGGGCAAGGAAGGCACTGCATGTCGGTGAAGGAATGATGATACGGAACGGTGGCTGAGGTGACATACAGGATTGCGATCAACGGGTATGGCAGAATCGGACGGTGCGTGCTAAGGGCGCTCTACGAGCATGGTTTTCGTGAATCGCTGGAGCTCGTCGCCGTGAACGACATCGCCGGTTTCCCCGCGATGGTCCACCTGACAAAATACGATTCCATCTACGGGCGTTTCTCCCTGCCGGTCTCCCTTGACGGCGAAACCATGGCGATAGGGAATGACCGGGTCCGCCTGCTGAACGAACCGGACATGGACCGGCTTCCCTGGAAATTGCTGGACATCGATCTCGTGCTCGAGTGCACCGGGCTGTGTACGACAAGATCGGACGCCGCGCGGCACCTCGCGGCCGGGGCGGGAAGGGTGCTCCTCTCCTATCCCGGTCCCGCGGACGTCGACCGCACCGTGGTGCGCGGCGTGAATCATGGCCAGGTCTCTCCGAACGACCGGATCGTGTCGAACGCCTCCTGCACCTCGAACTGCCTGATCCCGGTACTCAAGACAATCGACGACGCGTTCGGGATCGAGTGCGGACAGGTAACCACGATCCACGCGGCCATGCACGACCAGCCGGTGGGCGATTCCTATCATCACGCCGACCCTCGCCGCATGCGCGCCGCCGAACGCTCGATCGTTCCCGTGGACACGCACCTGGGTTCCGGTGTCGCCCGCGTCCTGCCGGGCTTCGAGGGAAAGATCGAGGCCATTGCGGTTCGCATACCCTCGGTGAGCGTATCGGCAATGGACATCACGCTCCTTGCGGGCAAAGCGGTATCGGCCCCCGATGCGAACCGCGCGCTCATGGAGGCCGCGGGGGGACATCTCGCGGGCATCCTTGGCGTCAATACGGAGCCGCTCGTCTCATGCGACTTCCAGCGCGACACGCGATCCGCGGTAATAGAGGCTTCGCTCACACGGGCGGCCGGCGGAAGGCTCGTGAAGCTCTACGCCTGGTTCGACAACGAGTGGGCGTACGCCGTCCGCATGTGCGAGACCGCGGCCGCGATGCGGGGGATTTGAATCCTTCAGGCGTTTATAATGGCGGAGAGAGCATGGCGGCGCGCTCGCATCAAGCGGGATACTTTTCACGGTGAGGGAATGAGCGAATCGGCGCCCCGCGCTATTATTTTTCGGGGGCCGATGCGCGGATCGTCCCGGTTTCGGGGCGAAAATCTTGATGGACGCGAGGGGGGCTGCATGAGCGGAACGCGCGACTGGGACCCCGGGCTCTACTTGAAATTCGAGGATGAGAGGACGCAGCCCGCGATCGATCTCGTAAACAGGATTCGAATCGGAGACCCGCGGCGCATCGTCGATATAGGCTGCGGACCGGGAAACAGCACGCGGGTGCTCGCGCGACGCTGGCCGAACGCCAACCTGACGGGCGTCGACGATTCGCCCTCCATGCTGGAACAGGCCCGCGCCGGGGACACCGGGGGAAAGTGGATACTCGCCGATGCGCGCGCCTACGATCCGGACGCACGGTTCGATATCGTGTTCTCGAACGCCGCGCTCCAGTGGATGCCCGGCCACGAGACCCTGATCCCCCGCCTGTTCGGTATGACGGCGGACGGAGGGGCGCTTGCGGTCCAGTTGCCCGCGTTCAACCGGATGCCGCTCGGCATCGCGATTCGAAAGATTGCCAGCCTGCCGGAATGGCGGGAAAAGACGGCCGGCTGCGAGGCGATGCTCACCTGCCTGGATTATGCTGAGTATTACACGATACTCGCGCGGCTTTCCGCCCGGGTGGAGCTATGGGAGACCAGGTATATCCACGTGATGGACACGCATGAATCGATCATCGAGTGGAGCCGCGGCACCGGGATGAGGCCCTTCCTCGACCGCATGGACGGCGCGGACGAGCGGGCGCGGTTCGAGCGGGCCGTGCGCATCGAGCTTGAAAAGGACTACCCGGCTATGGAAAACGGGCGGATCCTGTTCCCATTCTTCAGGTTTTTTTTCATCGCCTACCGCTAAAATATCGCTCCAGGCCTTTTTTTCCCCCCATACCGTGTGTATATTGGTCGATCCCGAGAGGGAAGGCATGCATACGCGCAGTGAGGAGGAATTTCATGAAGAGCCGATGGTTGACGTTACTTGCGATGGCGGGCCTGTTGTTTATCGCGGCCCCGTACGCGGGCGCGGAAGAGGAAAACCCTACACTTGCCAACGATCCCGTCTATATCGTACAAACGCTTATGAACAATAATTATATGAATATCCGGGCGCTCTATGTGCCCATAATCAATTACGGCGGCGGCGAGAAGGAATTCTACCGCATCCTCGATTCGTACTCGCTGGCGGTGACGCTCTACCTGCATCGCAAGATGCCGGAATCGGCGGAGATGTTCAGGAAGAACGCGGCCGAGATCAAGGAGCTCGCGGCCAGGATCGCGAAGAAGTACCGCGAGGATTCCGAGAAGATACACACCGAGACGGTGAAGATGTACATCCGGTCCAAGATGCAGCTCGCCCTGAAGTCCAGGACCGTCGAGACCGAGATCACCATGTTCACGACGGGGGACGTCAATATCAGCAACGCCTCCGACTCGATACGCATGGCGGACCGCTACATGGAGAACGGGCGGCCCCTGGACGCGATCGCCTATTACCGCAAGTCCAAGGCCTATTGCTTCGCGGCCTTCGACAATTACCACGTGCCCCTGGCCGACAGCTTCCGCATGGACATCGCCGACAACAGCAACGTAATATACACGGAGCAGGATAAGGCTAAGACCTGCGTAAACTGCTGACGCGCGCGCGTTCCCCGTACCGTACCGTAGAGACGTCCCGGCGGGACGTCTCTACGGTTTCCAATATTTTTTCTTTTTGCTTGCAAAATACGCAAATATCATCCAGCCTTGCTCCATGAGCCGGTCCCCATCTCAACCCCCGGAGGTATCGACGTGAGCGTGAAACACGTAGTGATGATAGCCATTCTCTCCCTTGCCGGCCTGTTGTTGATCTGGCTGGCGGGCATCGTGGTGATTCCCCGGCTCACCCTGATAGGCAAATCGACCGACCGCAAGGTATACCTCTCGATTGGATTTCACGGCAACCTCTACCACTCCTACCGCATCGACACCAACGACGAGGCGGGGTTCGGGAAGGACATTCGGATCATCCGGAAGATCATAGAGGTGCTCGACGAGAAAAACGCGAAGGGCATACCCGTCAAGGGCACCTGGGATTTCGAGAACCTCTTCTCGCTCCAGGAGACGCTCCCGAAATACGCGCCCGACATCATTAAAAACCTCCAGCGCCGCGTAAAGGAAAACGGTGACGAGATCATACTCATGTCGTACAACAACGCGCTGTCGTCCGCCCTGAACGAGAAGGAATTCCTGGACTCGATGAAGCTTTCCATTCATAACCCGAAGGGGAGCGGGGTCGCCGATCTCTTCCAGAAATGGACACCCTATGTGCGCCCCCAGGAGATGATGATCACGCCGGGCAATTACAGGCTCTACAAGGACCTGGGCCTCAAGGGCGTGGTGCTCTATTACAGCGCGATCCCCTTCGACGCCTTCCGCGTGTTCGAGCGCGAGCTCACCCTGGAGGAGGCGCATAATCCGCTCATGTACCGGAACAGGGAGACGAAGGAGGAGCTGCTGGTAATCCCCGCGTACAACCACGGCGACCTCGCCGAGAACATCAGCATTAAAAAATGGGTGCGTGATCTTCACCGCGAGCAGCTGCGCGGGAACATCACGCGCGACGTGCTCATCTGCATCAACGCCGATGCCGACGATTCGTACTGGTACGGGTACAAGCTTCCTTCCTACCTTTCCTGGCTCCCCAATACCGGCGGGCTGTCACAGCTTATCGACGACGCGGCGGGAATGGACTACGTGCGCTTCACCTCCATAGACGAGTACGTGAAGACGCACGAACCGGCGGGGGAGATTTCCTTCGGGCAGGACGCGGCGGACGGGAGCTTTAACGGCTATGTGTCCTGGTCCGAGAAGGCCTATTCGAGCGACTACTGGCAGGAGGTCGCTGCCGACCGGCGCACGCACGAAATCGCGGAGGGGGTGTACGCCCGCGCCGGGATGGGGATACCCGCGGACGTGCGCGCCGCGCTCGACCGCTCGTATGAATCGCGCATGAGGCTTCTTTCCACGACTAACTTCGGCATGGCGACGCCGTTCCTCGCACGCACACGCGAGCGCGTGGTGGAAGGCATCATCGCGGAGCTCAAGGGAAGCTCGGAATTCGCGCGCGCCCGCGCGCGCGCGGTCGCGGAAGGCCTCGCCCGTGACCGGAGGCCGCCGGCGCGCGTATCGGAAGGCGCGGAGCTCGCGGGCTCTATCTTCATCATGGGAGAGAAGCGCGCGGCTGCGGGCGGAGGGGTTGTCGTCACCTTCGCGCAAGGGTACGACGCGCCCGGCGAGCATTTCATCGAGGGCGCGGACGGGCGCGCCCTCACGGCGTACGCCCTTCCCGCCGACAGGGACGGGAGGGCGCGGTTCTACGTCCCGGGGCCCCTTTTGACGGACGGGACGTACAACCTGTACCGGAAAACGAAGGCGGGCGTCACACAATTCCGCACAACGGCAAGTCCCGCGGGGCTGGGCAATGGCCTGGTCGAGATCAAGGTTGACGGGCGCGGGCACGTGCAGGGCGTAACGAAGGGAGGCGTCGTTGAGCTCTTCGAAGACAGCTTTCTTCCAAGTATAGTGTACGATGGAAAGAAATACGCGCCGGGGACGCTCGAAGCGCGCGTGGTAAGGGACGGAGGCGGCGGCGTGGCGGCGCTCAGGCTCACGGGCGAATTCACGCTTCCGGTCGCGGGGACGCGCCCCGGTCATATCGATTACCTCCTGTACCTTGTGGAGGGCGTGGGTTCCGTGTTTATCGACGCCTCGATCACCTATCCCGATACCCCGCGCACCGTCGTCTTCAAGCCGCAGATGGCGGCGCTCGCGCGCCTGTACGATCCCGCGTGGCAGGAGGTTGCGCCCTGCGAGCTCACGTTCGCGCCCACCGCGGACAGGGATTCGCCCTTCAGGGTGCTCAAGAGGAATTTCCTGGGGGTGGAATCTTCATACCCGATCGACTACTCCAGGCATTCAAGGAAAAATCTCGCGCTCGCGAACGTGAACAACCATATCACCGCCGAGTATGTCGCGGTGGCGGGGAAGGAGGGCGGCATCGCCGTGGCGATGGACACCTCGGTCCTGTCGAACTTCGCGTTCTGCCCGCTCAAGATCGATTACGGTTTCTGGACGGGGTTTCACCTGCGCCTGAACCCGTTCGGCACCTATTTCGGGGAACAGTACTATCAGCCGACCTGGAGCAACGGGCAGGGCTTCACGGTTTCGCTGCTCTCGGGCGACCAGTACCATACGGCGGCGTGCACCTACTCGGGACACAGCGCGCAATTCTCGCTCATGGTCTCCTTCTTCGAAGGCGATACGCTGCCGGACGCGGAGAAGCGCGCGCTCATCTCGTTCGCGCGTCCACCGTTCACCGCGGGTCCCGCCGATAAACCGGTCACCGCGCCGCGCCGCGAAGCCGCGCCCCCCCTGGGATTTCTCGCGGTGTACGGCGACGGCGGCATCTACTTCCACTGGGAAAAGCCGGCCGGGGATATTCGCGGCTACCGCGTCTATTGCGGCACGGAACCCGGGGCCTACCCGCGCACCTTCGCGCAGAAGGGCGGCGAGTCCACCCTTTTCGTGAAGGAATTTTCCACGGGCGCGCCGTTCGAAGAGGGTCGCGCCTACTACGCCGCGGTCGCGCCGCTGGACGGGGAGGGGCGCGAGGGACCGCGCTCCCCCGAAATCCGGTTCGAGGCGAAGCCTGCGAAAAAAGCCGAGATGGACCTCCCGGTCTCCCTGCAGTTGAAAATCCTGTGGGCGACTGTCATCTCGCTCATAGACTGACGCGATGAGCAATAAAGGCGGGGTCGCCGATACCGCCCCCGGGCAGGGGGCGCGCGCGGGCGCGGCAGTGACCGGACCCGGCGGAAACTTCCGCTGGGTTATCTGCGCGCTCCTGTTCTTCGCGGCGAGCATCAACTACCTTGACCGCCAGGTGTTCGGAATACTGAAGCCCCTGCTGAAGACCGACCTGCGTATCGGCGAATCCGAATACGGGTACATCGTGATGGCGTTCCAGTTCGCGTACGCGGCCGGGATGCTTCTGTCCGGAAGGATCATCGACGCCATAGGCACGAAGATCAGCTTCGCGCTCTTCCTCTTCCTGTGGAGCCTCGCCTCGATGCTGCATGCCGCGGCGGGCGGTGCGCTCGGCTTCGGTGTCGCGCGCGCCTTCCTGGGCGTGAGCGAGGCCGGCAACTTTCCGGCGGCGATCAAGACGGTCGCGGAGTGGTTCCCGAAAAAGGAGCGGGCGCTCGCCACGGGCATCTTCAACTCGGGCACGAACATCGGGGCGATACTCGCGCCGGTGCTGGTTCCCTGGCTCGCCGGATCGTTCGGCTGGCAGGCGGCGTTCGTCGCGACAGGGGCGGTGGGGCTCATGTGGCTTATTTTCTGGTTCCGATACTACGACAGCCCCGAACGGAGCGCGCGGCTTTCACCGGCCGAGCTCAGGTTCATCCGGGGCGACCGGGAGGAATCGGCCGGCGCCCCCCTCTCATGGGCGGGGCTTTTCCGCTACCGGCAGACGTGGGCCTTCGTGGCCGCGAAGTTTCTCACCGATCCCATCTGGTGGTTCTTCCTTTTCTGGATCCCCGGCTGGCTGGCCGACGTGCGCGGGATGGACCTCAAGAGCTTCGGGCTTCCGCTGGTCGTCATCTACACGGCGACCACGGTGGGGAGCGTGTTCGGCGGCTGGCTCTCGTCGTTCATGATCGCCCGCGGCATGCCGGCGCACCGGAGCCGCAACCGTACGATGCTCCTTTTCGCGCTGCTGGTCGTCCCCATCGTCTTTGTCCAGTCGCACGGCATGGGTCTCCCGGCCGCGATCGCGCTCGTGAGCCTGGCCGCGGCCTCGCACCAGGCCTGGTCGGCGAACCTGTATACGACGGTTTCGGACATGTTCCCGGCGAAGGCCGTGGCATCGGTCACGGGCATAGGCGGCATGGCGGGAGCGTTAGGCGGCATGCTGATCGCCGCCCTCGCGGGAAACGTGCTCCAGTACTGGGAGGCGCAGGGCGATATCCGGACGGGGTACTTCGCGCTCTTCCTCGTATCGGGCAGCGCCTACCTGCTCGCGTGGTGCATGTTCAACGTGCTCGCGCCCGGGATGAAGAGGGTGCGCACACTGGAATAATATCAATCTCTGCCATAGGCGTAAAGATAAACAACAGATTATTGATTGGGAACAAGGAAGTAAAATTATGAAAATCGCGTCAATCGCTGAAGTAAAATCAAAACTGAGTAAATATATCAAGGATTCCCATAATGTCGCCGTTGTTATCACAAAAAATGGAAAGCCGGCGGCCGTATTGTTAGCTATAGAAAATGATGACCAATTAGAGCGGATTATTTTATCCGAATCAAAGATTTTTCAAAATATCATCCACAAATCTGAAAAACAAATAACTTCCGACCATAAATTTAAACATGATGCATTTTGGAAGCAATCGGAGAGAAATACATAAAGGCAGACTCGGCACATGGCTCTGCGGGCCGCATCGCGTACACGCGGCATGTTGCATGCGCAGGCTGGTCGAAACGACGTGCTCCGTGTTGTGAAATTGCTACACTGTGTTAAAATAGATCAACAGAATATCAATTCCCGATGAGCCCAGAAACCTGGCGCTCCCAACTCCTCGAAAATCCAGGGATTACCCGATCCCGCTCAACAGCCTGGTTGGCATGAAATGTGCTTATCAAAGAGTGTACGACTATAAGCCTTAAGGTGGCGCCATATCCCGGCAAAGCCATTCGCAAACGACAGAGTAATGCATAATGCTCAAACCAGCTTCAGGAATCGTGGAGGTTCATCGATGAAAGCCGGACAGCTGGCGAAAATCGTAATCCCGATTATTCTTCTCGCTTCGCATATACTTTCCTGCGATGTCGGAACCATGGATCTTTCCGACGATTGGGGAACCGAGTATGTATACCCCCACTCATCCGGGCCCACCGACCTCATCGTATATAACGATTTATTGTTTTTCGGTTCACGGTCGGGAAATCAGGCCTTTCTGTTTTCCTATGACGGGATTTCATCTCCGCGCTATTATCCGACGGAATCCTGGGATTGCCTTTCCGGCCTTGCTCCATGGAAGTTGCTGGTGTGGAACGATGCGCTCTATTTCCTCGGAATGAAAAACCCTTCAACCCTGGGGCTTTGGAAATACGATGGTTTCGACGATCCGGCGTTCATAGAGTCGATGTCCCAAGCGGGTTCCGCGGGGGTGTATCCGGATGGATCAATAATTTACAATAACAAGATGTACTTCACGAATTACGGCATCATGCGAAGCCTCTGGTGCTATGACGGCTCGAATGAGCCGGGCCTGATATTCGATCCGGACCCCGAGTATGCTCACGGGGTTTCGCTGCGCATCATTTTTAATAACAAGCTGTTCTTCAACGCATACACCGCCGAAGGGGCGGGGATACTGTGGTCATACGATGAGACCGACGGATGCAAGCTTGCCCCGGGCATAAACCCCGTGGAGGGGAATTTACTAGGAGCCATGATCGTTTTTAAGGACAAGCTTTTTTACAGCGCCGACGACGGTAATTTCGGACGGGAGCCCTGGATATATGACGGATCGAACCCGCCTGAACTGGTGATGGACATCAATACCGGCAGTTCTGGAAGCGGGATATGCGGATTGACCGTGCTGAACGATACGTTATTCTTTATTGCGGATGACGGCATTCACGGCTTTGAGCTTTGGAAATACGACGGAATAAATGCTCCATCAATGGTGTCAGATATTCATCCGGGCGACAGTTGCGAGTTCCAACGATATCAGCGTCGTCACATGCTGCCATTCAATAACAAGCTTTATTTCGCCGCCGATGACGGCGTGCGTGGCATCGAGCTGTGGGTATACGACGGCGCTGCCGCACCGCACATGGTCGCCGATATAAATACGAACGGCGATAGTTCACCAGATTACTTTGTCGAATATAATGGTAAATTATATTTCAGTGCCTACACCGACGAAAACGGACGCGAGCTCTGGGTTTATGATGGAACGCATGCGCCCACGCTTGCCGCGGACCTGTATCCCGGCACATACACGGAGACGACCTTCTGGTAATGAGTGTACCACCCGGCTTGTCTGCCTACTTTCTCCTCACGCTCTTCCTCACCACCATCGTCCCGTCGACCTCGATGCGGAGCGACCGGTCGAGCCGGTTAAGGATGTTATCCCTGAGCCAGCGTGAGGCGAGGAAGGCCATCTCAAATGTGGGAAGCGCGATCGTCGTTACGGGGGGGCGCGACACGCGCGAGAGCGGCGAGTCGTCGAACCCGGTCACCGATACGTCCGCGGGCACGCGCTTCCCGAGCGCCGCGAGCTCGTTGATGAGGGTGACGGCCTGGAAATCGTTGAAGCAGGCGACTGCGTCACATTTTTTCGCGGCGAAGAATTCGGCGGCGGGGCGGCATGAATCGAGGGCGCCCCGGTTCATGAACACGAGATCGGCGGGGAGCGCGGTGCCGGATTCGGCGAGCGCGAGCCGGTAGCCGCGCAGCCTGTCCGCGTTGTTGGGATTCCCCTCGTTTCCGAAATAGCCGATGCGCCGGTGGCCCGTTGCGAGAAGGTGCTCCACGAGCTGCAGCACGCCCTTGATGCCGTTGCACGAAACGTAATTGTCGTCGGCGAAGCTGCGGCTCAGGAACACGTGCGGTATCTTCCGGTCCCGGAGCCTCTTCCGGAGCGCCTCCTCGATGCCGCGATACGCGAAGAGGATGCCGTCGCAGCCCGGTCGTTCGACGTCGATGTAATGCGCGAAGTTCTCGGCGGTGATTATCTCGACGCGCTTGCGCTCGGTGCGGAACGACTCGTTTATGGCGCCCAGGAGCTCGGACACATTGAAAAAGGGATTCGCCGAGAGCTCCTCCTCCTCGGGCACCACGACCATGAGATCGAGCTGCGAGCGGACGAGGGGACGCTTGCGCGTCCGGGGCGTGAAGTTCTGCTCCTGGGCCATCTTTAAAATTTTCTGCCGGGTCTTGCTCGAGATGCCGGGCTCGTTGTTGAGCGCGCGCGACACCGTGCTTATCGAGACCCCGCAGGCCACGGCGATGTCCTCGATGCTTTTAAGTTTTTTTATTTTTAACATGGTTTTTAATTACGCCTAACGGCGAATCGGACCCCGAATCCCTTAAGCGCCGCGATTTTCCCGGCGGGCGTTCGATCGCGCGGGGGCCGATACCTACCTGTCCCCTTTAGATTTATTAAGGCCCTCCCAGAGGCCCCACAGGTACATCGCGCCTAACGCCCTGTCGTGGAGACCGTACCCGGGCCTTCCCTTCTCGCCCCAGATCATGCGCCCGTGGTCCGGCCGCATCATGCCGCGGTAATCCGCGTCCACGAGCTCCTTCATGACCGCGTACACGTCGATGTCGCCGGATTCGGTGGTGTGCGCCGTCTCGCAGAAGCTGCGCTCGCCTGAGCGCCGGATGTTGCGCAGGTGCACGAAATGCACGCGCCCCATGCGCGCGAATTTGCCGATCGTCCGCACGAGCTCCGTCGAGCGGTTGGGTCCCAGCGAGCCTGTACAGAAGGTGATGCCGTTCGAAGGGCTGTCCACGGTGTTCACCAGCCGGTCGAGGTCGGCCTCGTCCTTGACGATGCGCGGCAGGCCAAAGATGGGCCAGGGCGGATCGTCCGGGTGTATCGCCATCTTCACGCCCGATTCGGCGGCGACGGGGACGACCGCTTTAAGGAAATACTCGAGATTTTCCCAGAGCGCCTCGTCGCTCACCCCGGCATACGCGTCCAGGAGCGCCGTGAGCTCCGCGCGGGTGTACGCCGTCGCCCAGCCGGGAAGCTCCAGGCCCTCGCCGCGTATATCGATCCCCCCGATTCTGTCGTGGTCGTAGCACAGGCACGTGGATCCGTCGGGATTCTTGACCTCGAGATCGGTGCGGGTCCAGTCGAAGACGGGCATGAAGTTGTAACAGAGCACCGGTATGCCCTGGCTCCCCATGTTCCGCACGCTCGCCCGGTACGCCTCGATGTAACGGTCGCGCGACGGACGCCCGAGCTTGATGTCCTCGTGCACCGGGATGCTCTCGATCACCGAGAGTACGAGACCCGCGTCCCCCACGCGCCGCTTGAGCGCCGCGATCTTGTCCGCCGGCCATTCGTCGCCCACGGGAATGTCGTATAACGCGGACACAATGCCCTTCACGGACGGTATCTGGCGTATGTACTCGAGGGGAATCGCATCGCCCTCGCCGAACCACCTGAATGTCATCTGCATGATGAAACTCCTGTATAGATTCATCTCCTCTAAGGCATTCTAACAGGGATTGTCAGGATGGACAGGGATTTGCATGTCCGATGATTATACCGATCCTTAATATCCTGCAAATCCCTGTTAATTTCTCTAACCCCCCTTTTTGGCTACACCCCCGCGAAGGCCGCGAAGCCGCCGTCCACGGGGATGACCGTGCCGTTCACGAATCCCGAGGCCTTTTCGTCCGCGAGCCAGAGGAGCGTACCGATAAGATCGTCGGCGTTCCCGAAACGCCCCATGGGGGTGTGCGCGAGTATCGTCGCGGCGCGCGGGGTGAACATGCCGTCGGCGTTCATGAGGAGGGTCCTGTTCTGCTCCGTGAGGAAAAAGCCGGGTGCGATCGCGTTCACGCGTATCCCCGCCTTCGAGAAATGCACCGCCAGCCACTGCGTGAAGTTGCTCACCGCCGCCTTCGCACCGCTGTAGGCGGGAATCTTCGTGAGCGGCCTGAACGCGTTCATGGACGATACGTTTATTATCGACGCCCCTTTCGCGCCTATCATGCCCCGCGCGAAAACCTGCGTGGGGACGAGGGTGCCGATAAAATTCAACCGGAACACGAACTCCACCCCCGCCGGGTCAAGGTCGAAGAACGTGACCGTGTCCGGTCCCGCGCCGGCGTCGGACGGGTTGAAATACTCGCGGCTGGTCGTGCCCTTCGGGTGGTTCCCCCCGGCGCCGTTGATCAAAAGGCTGCAGGGGCCGAATTCCGCACGCACGCGCTCTTCCGCCGCCTTGAGGCTCTCGGCGGAGAGCACGTCGGCCTGGACCGCGAGCGCGGTCCCGCCCGAGGCGTGGATAGCACTCACCACGCCCTGGGCGTTCTCGATCTTCAAATCCAGGACCGCGACGCGCGCGCCGCAGCGCGCGAGCGCCCGGGCGAATGCGCCGCAGAGCACGCCCCCCCCACCCGTGACCACCGCCGTGCGTCCCGTGAGATCGACCTTAAACGGCAATTCCATGCGCGCCGCCTCCCCCGTATAACTCGTGTGCCTTCCCGTAACCTATGATCGCATGGAACCGGGCCGTGTGCCAGCAATTATTTATTTATTCTTGCAAAAAACGCAAGTTCCTGGGAGGATTTCACCGTACGCGGCCGGAATGCGAAACGGCGCGCGGGGAGGACACGTCATGCCGGGGGTAACCGGGTACGAGAAGGCGGGTGAACGGGTATACGCCGCGTTCGGCGAGATAATGCTCAGGCTTTCGCCGCCGGGAAACGAGCGCCTGTTGCAGTCGCCCGGCTTACAGGCGACCTTCGGGGGCGGGGAGTCCAATGTGCTTGCGAGCCTCGCGATCCACGGCCTGTCCGCGCGCTTTCTGAGCGTGCTGCCGGACAATGATCTCGGGCGCGCCGCGCTCAGGAACCTGCGCGGGTACGGGGTCGACGTGTCGATGGTTTCCCTCCGCAAGGGGGCGCGCATGGGCGTTTACTTCATGGAAAAGGGCGCGAGCCAGCGTCCCTCTCGCGTCATCTACGACCGCGCGCACTCCGCGATAAGCGAAATCGCGCCGGGGGACATCGACTGGCGCGCCGCGCTCGCGGGCTGTGGATGGTTTCACATAACGGGAATCACGCCCGCGCTCTCGAGAGGTGCCGCGGACGAATCGCTCCGGGCGATCGAGGCCGCGCGCGCATCGGGCTGCACGGTCTCGTGCGATCTCAATTACCGCGCCGCGCTCTGGAACTACGGCGCGAGCGCACGGGACGTGATGCCCCGCCTCGCGGCGCTGGCGGACGTCATCATCGCGAACGAGGAGGACTGCCAGAAGGCGCTGGGAATAGGAACGGCGCTCGATCCGTCCGGGGGGAAGCTGGATCATGCGCGCTACGGGGAGCTTGCCGCCGAAGTGATCGGCGCCTACCCGAATGTGCGTCTCGCGGCGATCACGTTGCGCGAAAGCGTATCGGCGTCGCACAACCGATGGGGAGCCTGTGTGAGCGACGGGAAGGGCGCGTTTTTTTCGCGGACGTACGATATCAGCCCCATCGTCGACAGGGTGGGCGGGGGCGACAGCTTCGCGGCCGGGCTTATATTCGGACTTTCAATGCTCGGCACGCGCGAGGAGGCGCTCGAATACGCGGTCGCCGCATCGTGCCTGGCCCATTCGATCGAGGGTGACGTGAACCTCGCGTCCCCCGCGGAGATACGGGCACTCCTGGAGGGAGACGCCTCGGGACGGATAAAGAGATGAGCTTGAAAGTGAGTAGAGTATCGCATAACGGAAAACCACGATGAAGCCCTTCATAACCGATACCTTTCTCCTCGAAAGCGACGAGGCCGGCGCGCTCTACCACGGCTTCGCGAAGGACATGCCCATCATCGATTATCACTGCCATCTCTCGCCAGGGGACATTGCCGATGACCGGCGCTTCGAAAGCATAACCGAACTCTGGCTCGAGGGCGACCACTACAAGTGGCGCGCGATACGCGCGAACGGGGTGGAGGAGCGCCTCATCACCGGGGACGCGGGGCCGTGGGAAAAGTTTCAGGCCTGGGCCGCGACCGTGCCCCGCACGCTGGGCAACCCGCTCTACCACTGGACGCACCTTGAGCTCGCGCGCTGCTTCGGGATCGCCGATACGCTTCTCTGCGAAAAGACGGCGCGGGAAATCTACGAGTGCTGCAACGCCGCGCTGCGCGGCCCGGAATTCGGCGCGCGGGGACTCGTGCGAGCCATGAAGGTCGAGACCGTATGCACCACCGACGATCCCGCCGATTCCCTGGAACACCACGCGCGCTTCGATGCGGGCGCCGCGGGTTTCAAGCTCTATCCCGCATGGCGGCCCGACAGGGCGCTTCGCGCGGACGATCCCGCGCTGTTCAACGCGTGGCTGGACGCGCTGGGAAAATCCGCGGGCGCGCGGATCGAAACGTTAGGCGATATGAAAGAGGCCCTGCGCGCGCGCCAGGACTTCTTTCATGCGAAGGGATGCCGGCTCGCCGATCACGGCGTGGAGACGTTGCCCGGCACAGTCGCGAACGAGCGTGAGGCCTCGCGCGTGTTCGCGAAGGCGCGGGGGGCCGATACGCCCGGCCCCGGCGAGATGGACGCCTATCGCGGCCACATGCTCGATTTTCTCGCGCGTCTCAACCACCGGAAGGGATGGGGGCAGCAGCTTCACATGGGCGTGCTGCGGAACGTGAACACGCGCCGCTTCCGCGCCCTGGGGCCCGATTCCGGGTTCGATATGATCGGCGACTTTCGGCACGCGGCGCCCCTTGCCGCCTTTCTCGACCGGCTGGACGCGGACGACTCCCTCACGCGGACGATACTATACCCGGTAAATCCCTCCGGCAACGAGGTGATCGCGTCGGTGATCGGCTGCTTCCAGGACGCGTCGATCCCGGGAAAGATGCAGTTCGGGAGCGCCTGGTGGTTCCTCGACCAGAAGGACGGCATGGAGCGGCAGATGCGCGCGCTCGCGTCCATGGGGCTCCTCTCCCGCTTTGTGGGAATGACGACGGATTCCCGGAGCCTGCTTTCGTATCCGCGCCACGAATACTTCAGGCGTATCCTGTGCAACATGCTCGGGGAGGACATGCGGCGCGGCCTTATTCCGGACGATCTCGAGCTTGTGGGCGGAATGGTGGGGGACATCTGTTACCACAACGCGAAGGCGTGGTTCGGCTTTCCGTGAGCGGGGCTTCCCCTCCCCCTTGATCTACCCATTACCCATATCACAAAAACTGCCTCAGGAGGCCCCCTAAATCCCCCGGAGGGGGGTATGGGGGGCGTTTTTAACTTGTGGGTAATGGGTAGCATCGAGGGAGGGGAATGCGGATGAACGCTTCCAGCGAATACGCAATGACAGCATCTAAATTATGCCCCCCACGTTGACGCGCAGTCTTAATTTCCGTATCTTTCTTCAATCCAACCGCATTGTGCCGACCGACGGCGCCGTGGAAGCCGGTAGCCTTTTCTCGTAGCGGGAAAAGGGGAATCCGCAGGGCGCACACCTTCAACCAGGAGAGAATCGATGAAACGTATCGCATTGCTGTCTATCGCAGTGTTGGTCGCGGCGTCATGCACGTCGTGCACGGACAATCCGTATGAAAAGCTTCCCAAGGTTCCGGCATTCGCCGTGACCAGCACCGACGTGAAGAACGGGGAGGCCATGCCGGTCGCCCAGATGAGCGGCGTATTCGGGGCCGGCGGCAAGGACGATTCCCCGCAGCTCGCGTGGAGCGGGTTTCCAAAAGAAACCAAGAGCTTCGTCGTGACGCTCTACGATCCCGACGCGCCCACGGCCAGCGGGTTCTGGCACTGGGCCGTGGTGGACATCCCCGCGAACGTGACCATGCTCGCGACGGGGGCGGGCGCGCCGGAAGGGAAGGGCCTGCCCAAGGGCGCGTACATGCTGCCCAACGACGCGCGCAACGTGCGCTTCCTGGGCGCCGCTCCGCCGGTGGGCCACGGGAAGCACTGTTATTATTTCGTGGTGCACGCGGTCGATGTCGAGACCCTGGGGGTCCCCAAAGACGCGACCCCCGCGTTCCTCGGGTTCAACCTGTTCACCCACACCCTGGCCCGCGCGACGCTCGTGACCTGGGCCGAGAGGAAGGAAGCGGCAAAAAAACCATAAACATGCGTATCGGCGCGTTGTAACGGAAAGGGGGATGAAGGGATTGAAGAGATGGGGGAGATAAAAGATGAAGGGTCCTATTGTAAATTAGTGAGAAAGGTCCGGTATGAACAACAGCCGGGCCCGTGAACAAGAAAAGCGCATATAGGCGAGCCGTTCCCCTCCCCCTTGATGGGGGAGGCCGGGTGGGGGTGAAGAAGCACCATACCAGGTTGGGCATCATCACCCTCCCCTGGCCCCTCCCGTCAAGGGAGGGGTAGGTGGATGGACATTTTCGTATCTGGAGGAGCCATGAGCATAAGGAAAATCAGGAAGATCATCAAAAGCAGGCCGGTACTCGAGGGCGCCGGGGTGCATCTCAAGAGGGCCATTGGGTTCGGCGAGGCGACCATGTTCGACCCGTTCCTGCTGCTGGACGATTTCCGTTCGGGGAAGGAGTCGGATTATATTCGCGGCTTCCCCTGGCATCCCCATCGCGGCATCGAGACGATAACCTACATGCTGCGCGGTAACGTCGAGCACGGCGACAGCATGGGCAACAAGGGCGTCATCTCCGCCGGGGATATCCAGTGGATGACCGCGGGCAGCGGCATCATACACCAGGAGATGCCCAAGGGCGACGCGCAGGGGGTGATGAACGGCTTCCAGCTCTGGGCGAACCTGCCGCGCTCCCACAAGATGATGGACCCGCGTTACCAGGAGATCAGGAGTTCCGATATACCGGAAGTCGAGGCGGGCGGCGGGGTCAGGATCAGAATCATCTGCGGCGCAGTGGGCGGTACCCCCGGGCCGGTTAAGGACATCGTTACCGAGCCGGAATATCTCGACATCACCGTTCCCGCGGGCTGCGAGTACACGCATCCCGTCAAGAAGGGGCATACCGCGCTCGCGTATGTAATCGGAGGGAAATGCTATTTTTGCAACGAGCGGAAACCCTTCGCCCACGACGCGGAGGGCGTTAACTATTTCGACTTCACGCAGGAGCCGTTTGTCGCGAACGAGACCCTCGTGCATTTCGGGGACGGGGACTCGGTCCTGGTCGCCACCGGCACCGAGCCCGCGCGGTTCCTTCTCATATCGGGCAGGCCCATAGGCGAACCGGTGGCGTGGTATGGGCCCATCGTGATGAATACCCAGGACGAGCTGCGGGTGGCGTTCGAGGAATACCAGGCGGGCACCTTTATCAAGCACAAGTGACCCCCGGTTCCCCGTACCCTGAAAAATTCATCCGCGAATGGGTTGACAAATCGCCATGCGTGCGTATACTGATTGCGCATAACGCCGAAAGCGCACGGGGCGCGTGGCCGGGTGCGGCAGGCGGCGTAAAACGAAATTGGCTAAAACTGGTTGACAAGCGAGTCTAATTTGAATAGAACCATGGAGTTTGCAGGCGCGCTTCCCCGCATCGCCGGTCGAGCGCGCATTGAAAAAAAGAACGGCACCTGCAAAAGGCGGAGTATTTTTCGGACAGGACATCGCACACACGATTCTGCGGCCTGTCGGATTTCATCTGCACTACGAGTGGGGATTGGCGGTATGATACGCATGGACCGTATGCCGGCGACAATGGACCCGGGAGGCATGGACCCGGCGCGAAGGGGTTATTTCGCGCGGGCTTCCCGTTTTTCCCTCCCGGACGTATATCGGACCCCCGCGGCTTTTAAAGGATGCCCCGGCCGCACGGGAGCGTCTCGCAACGAGGGTGCGCAGTGAAACACGACGAGAGCGCCATCCCCGGGTTTCCCTACCTTGAGCTCGTTCACGAGCTTCCGGACATCATGTATAAGATCGATCCCGAGGGTCGATTCACCTTCCTGAGCAACTCAATATCGAGATGGGGCCACGATCCGTGCGCCCTCCTGGGAAGGCATTTCAGCGAGGTGATCCATCCCGAGGACGTGCCGCGCGTTACGCGCGAGAGCGTCCTCGCGACGATGCGGGAGGAGGGGGCGTGCACGGACGAGCCCCCCAGAATCATGGACGAGCGAAGGACGGGGGCGCGCATCACGAAGCACCTGAAGGTGCGCCTTAAGCCGGGGCCGGGCCCGCGTTCGGTGCATCGCGAGCCGCACTACGAGGTATTCGCGACCGGGACCTATGCGGGCGGGAACGGCTCCGGGAGGGTGCTTTCCGGGACGTTCGGCATCATGCGCGACGTGAGCGAGGTGGAGAGCGGGGAGCGCGCCCTGGTGCGCACCGAGCATTATTACCGGCGCCTCACGGAGGATTCCACCGACATCGTAAGCGTGCTCGCGCATGACGGGACCATATTGTTCAAGAGCGAATCGGCGCGGCGGATACTGGGGCGCGATCCCGTGGAAATGATAGGATCGCACGAGACCGAGTTCGTCCACTGGGACGACGCCGCCGCGTTCTCCGCCGTGCTCGAGATGGAGTGGGTGCATCCCATCGTGCATTCCGTCGCGTACCGCTTCCTCCACGGGGGCGGGGAGTGGAGGGTGCTCGAGGCGACCATCAAGCGGGTGAGCGACGCCAATGACGCGACCGCCTGCTTCGTGCTGAACTCCCGCGACATCACCGAGATGGAACGCGCGCGCGGGCAGATCAGGGAATCCGCGAAAAAGTTCAAAACCATCGTTGGGCACCTTTCCGAGGTCATCGTCATCGTTGACGCCGCGGGCGATATCGAGTACGTGAGCGAGATCATCGAGCCCATGCTGGGGTATACCCCGATCCAGATCGCCGGGACCAGCATCCTGGACCTGTTTCATCCCCGGGACCGTTCCGTGATAATGGAGCGGCTCAACATGTGGGTGTCCTCCTGCCGCGACGGTGTCATCCCGAACATCAGGGTTTGCACCCGCGGCGGCGTGCAAAAAACCGTGGAGATTGCCGTGTGCGATTTGAGGAACGATCCCTGCATCGGGGGAATACTCCTGAACATGCGCGACACCACCGACAAGACCGAGAACGAGCGCGCGCGCCGCAGGAGCGAGAACAAGTTCCGCACCCTTTACGAGAACGCCCTCGTGGGCATGATGACCATCGACCTCTCGAAGAGAACAATCATCGCGGCGAACGACATGGGGTACTCGCTTTTCGGGCACGCGTCGAAAGACGAATTTATCGGGCTTCCCATCCAGGAAAAGATCGCCGACGGGCAGCGATGGCAGGAGATTCGCAGCGCCCTGAGGGAGCACGGCGAGGTCCGCAACGCCGAGGTGCTTTTCAGGCGGACCGACGGCAGCACCTTCTGGGGGGGGATCACCGCGAAGGTCTTTGCCGGCGAGGGCATCATCGAGGCGATCGTCATCGACATCACCAAGAGCAAGGAGAACGAGGAAAACGTCTTCCGGCTCAGGCATTACGATCCGCTCACGGAGCTTCCCAACAAGCAGATGCTCGCGCTCCTGCTCCAGAGGGAGATTTTGCATAATAACAAGTTCCTGCTCATGTGTATCGGCGTCGACCGGTTCAAGAACATCAACGAGATGTTCGGGATCGGCGCGGGCGATGAGCTCCTGAAAGCGATCGCCGACAAGCTCAGGCTTACCTATTTCAAGAAGGACGTCGTGTCGCATTTCGAGGGGGACAAGTTCGTGGTGCTGCTCTTGGGGATCGGCACCTTCGACCGGGAAACGGACCTGGACAGGATCGCCAAGATCGCGAAAAAGGCGCAGGATATCTTCGCCGATACGTTCAGCATCGGGGACGCGCAGATCGCGGTCACCACGAGTATCGGCCTGGTCGTATATCCCGACGACGGGACGACCCCGGAATCGCTCCTGAAAAACTGCGAGTCCGCGATGTATATCGCGAAGGGCAGGGGAGGAAAGGCCTTCCACTATTACGACGGGGCGCTCAACGAAAAGATGATGTCGCGCCTGGTCCTGGAGCGGCAGATTTCCCGGGCCATACAGGAAAACGAATTCGTGCTGCATTACCAGCCGAAGGTGGACGCAATGGGCCGCATCGCCGGGCTCGAGGCGCTCATACGCTGGCGCGCCCCCTCGGGCGCGTTCGTGAGCCCGGCCGAGTTCATCCCGCTGGCCGAGAAAAACGGCATGATCATCGACATAGGGCGCATCGCGCTTGAAACCGCATGTGCCCAGGGAAAGCGCTGGCAGGAGGCCGGGATCGCGCCGGTGCGCATCGCCGTGAACCTCTCCCCCTACCAGTTCTCCCACGAGGACCTGCTGCGCGATATCGCCGGGGCGCTCGCGAAGACGGGGCTGGACCCGCAGTGGCTGGAGCTCGAGATCACGGAGAGCGGCATCATGAACGACGAGGAGGACGGGGTGCGCAAGCTCGGCGAGATCCACCGCATGGGGATTGCCCTTTCCATAGACGATTTCGGTACCGGGTATTCCTCGCTCTCCAAGCTCCGGCTCTACCCGCTGGACGCGCTCAAGATCGACAAGTCCTTCGTGGACTACCTGCCCGGCGACCGCATGTCGGAGACCATCGCCGCGGCGATCGTGACCCTGGGACACAACCTGGGATTCAAGCTCGTCGCGGAAGGGGTCGAGACAAGGGAACAGCTGGATTTCCTGGTAAAGACGGGGTGCGATCTCTTCCAGGGATATCTCTACTACAAGCCCCTGGCGCCGGAAGACGTCGAGCGCTTCCTTGAGCGCGCCTGAGTTTCCCAAACTAAATTCTTTGCCTTTTTCCGGGAAGGGCTGTATTATTTGGTCAAGCGCCATTTATACAAAAAGCCGAAGTACCGGGAGAATAACGTGCCTACTCATCGTGCGGTGGCGGGAGGGAGCGGGATAGTCGTTTTCGTCTTCGGCGTCGCCGTGATGGCGGGGTGGCTGTTCGATATTCAGGGCCTGAAAAGCGTCCTGCCGGGCTGGGTAACCGTCAAGGCCAACACCGCGTTCGCGTTTATCCTGTGCGGAGGCGCGCTCGCACTTAATCCCTTTAAGAAGCACTCCCGCTCGATTCGGGCGGCAGCCGTATCGTGCGCGGTGCTGGCCGGCTTTATCGGGGCCGCGACGCTCGTCGAATACGCGGGTTCCCTAAATCCCGGGCTGGATCAAATGCTTTTCACCGAGAGCGCCACAGCCGTCCAGACATCGCATCCCGGACGCATGTCCCCTATGACGGCGATAAACTTCACGCTGATAGGCGCCTCGTACGCGCTCCTGTTGTTTAAAACCAGGAGCGCGGTTATAACCGGCCAGGTACTGGCGTGTCTCACGATGCTGATTGCGCTGGTCGCGATTATCGGCTATCTCTATTCGATCCACGAACTATATGGATCGAGCTCCTACACGTCGATCGCGCTTCCCACAGCGGTCACATTTCTGGTTCTGGGCGCGGGAGTGATTCACGTAACGCCGGATCGCGGCATCATGGCAACGGCAACGGGCGGCGGCCCGGGCGGCATCATCATCCGGCGCCTCATCCCCGCCGCCGTAATCATTCCCGCGTTTCTGGGATGGCTCAGTTTTATGGGCGGCGCACTGACTTACTACAGCATGGGTTTTGGGCTGGTGCTCTTCTCGGTTTCGAATATCGCGTTGCTTTCGGTCCTGATACTCTGGAGCGCCAGGACGATCAACAGGGAGTTCGCCGTCAAGGTCCGCGCCCAGGCGGAGATGGCGCGGGTCAGGGAGCGCACCGAGGAACTGGAGGAGCGCGTGCGGGAACGCACCAGCGAGCTCGCGATCGCGCTCGGCGCGGCCGATGCGGCGAACAGGGCCAAGACCGATTTCCTCGCAAATATGAGCCATGAGCTCCGGACACCGCTCAACTCCATTATCGGCTTCGCGGAAATCCTCCAGGACGGGCTCTACGGCGGACTGAACGAGAAGCAGCTATCATACCTGGACTTTATCGACACGAGCTCCCGCCACCTCCTGGACCTCATTAACGACATTCTTGACCTCTCCAAGGTGGAGGCGGGGAAAATGGAGATGCATACCGAGGTGCTCAATCTGGGGGACGCGGTCCGGATGACGATGTCCATGCTCAAAGAGAAGGCTTTCGCGCACGGCATCGAGCTTTCAATGGAGGCGGTACCGAATAAAGGCCCGGCTATCGAGGCGGACGCGCGGAAAATCAAGCAGATACTCTTCAATCTGATGAGCAACGCCGTCAAATTCACCCCGGACGGCGGGCGGGTGACGGTGTCCGTTGGGCCCGCGCCGGGCGAACCCGATTCGGTGCTGGCGGCGGTCGCGGATACGGGCATAGGAATCAAGCCCGGGGAAATCCAGAAATTGTTTTCGGAATTTACGCAACTCGAATCTCCCCTGGAGAAAAGGTATCAGGGCACCGGGCTGGGTCTCGCCCTCACGAAAAAACTGGTAGAGCTTCATGGCGGGAAGATTTGGGTGGAAAGCGAATACGGTAAAGGGAGCATCTTTTATTTCACGATGCCGGTACGCGCGCACGCGCCCTACGGAACCGGACAGGGCGGGGGCGCGGACTGAAAGGGGACGACCTGGGGATGCATAGCAACGGCAGGGAAAACGACACGCTGGGTACGATGCGTCGAATCGAGAACCGGCTCAAGCTGATCCTTGAGTCCGGCCCGGTCGTCTCCTATATATGCGCTGCGTCCAACGGATTTCGGATCGTCTTCATGGGCGAAAACGTTTTTTCCCTGCTGGGATACAAGGCCCATGAATTCATCGACGATCCCGGTTTTCGCGACGCGCACATCCACCCGGACGACGCCGCGTCGGTCCGGGAGGCGCTTCGCGCCATCTTCAAAAAAAAGCGTGACGCGCGGGAGTACCGCATGCGCCACAGGGACGGCTCGTATCTCTGGCTGCACGATGAGCTCAGGCTTATGGAAGGCGAAAACGGAAGCCCGGTGGAGATTGGCGGGAGCTGGTTCGATATCTCCAAGAGAAGGGAGGCGGAGGAGTTGCTCAGCCTGACCGATGAACGCTTCCGGCTCATAACCGAGAACATGATGGACCTGGTTTCCATACTCGACGATCAGGGCACGGTGCTGTACGCGAGCCCCTCGCATAGCGCGATTACGGGGTGTGACGCTCCTGATTTGATAGGGAGATCGGTATTCGATCTCGTCCATCCCGGGGAGGCTCCGGCGGTCCGCGCTGCCTTCAATGATCTGCTCGCCACGCGCTCCTCAACACGGGTTGAATACCCTGCTTTCGGAAATCGGGGGAAGCGCTGGTTCGAAAGCATCGCGAGTATCGTGAGCCCTATGGAAGGCCGCGTGTGCTTAGTAATCGTGAACTCCCGCGACATCACCGAAAGAAAAGAGAGCGAGGAAGTGATCGTACGGCTCAACAAAGAGCTTCGCGCCCGCAACAGCGACCTGGAATCGCAAAAACTGCTGGCCGAAGCGGCGAACCGGTCCAAGACAGCGTTTCTCTCGAACATAAGCCATGAGCTCACCACGCCGCTTAATTCCATAATCGGCTTTTCGGAGGTGCTCCAGGACGGGCTTTCGGGGGAATTGAACGCGCGGCAAAAGGATTATGTCGGCTTTATCGAAACAAGCGGCAGGCGCCTTCTCGATATCCTGCTGAACCTGGTCGAGCTCGCCGGCCTGGAGTTTAACGACACGGTCTTGCAGCCGGGGAGCCTCATAATCAGGGACTTGGTCTTGTCCGCGGCGGCCATGTTCCGCGACGAGGCATACAAACGCAACATCACCCTGATTCATTCGGTAAAACCGGGCGCCAACATCACGATCGAGGCCGACGCGGCCAAGATCAAGCAGGTTCTCTTTCACCTGGTCAACAACGCCGTCAAGTTTACGCCCGACGGCGGCACGGTCGCCGTCTCCGCGATCAGAAAGGCGGAGTATGTCGAGATCGAGGTCGCGGATACGGGAATCGGCATCGAGGAGGCGCGCATCGCGGAGCTTTTTCAGCCGTTCGCGCAGCTCGAGTCGCCCTTTGAAAAGCGCTATGCCGGCGCGGGCGTGGGTCTGTTTCTCGCGAAGAAGCTCGTGGAGCTTCACGGGGGCGGTATACGGGTACATAGCAGCCCGGGAAAGGGGAGCGCGTTCACGTTCACCCTGCCGGTTTATCGGGAGGACTCGCATGAATCATAAGGTGCTCATCGTTGAGGACAACCTGGCCAACAGGACCCTCCTCCGGGATGTTCTTCTTCATTACGGGTTCGATACGCTGGAAGCCGTGAACGGCCTGGAGGGTATCAGGATGGCGCGGGAGGCACGCCCCGACGTAATCCTTATGGATCTCCAGATGCCCGTCATGAACGGCTACTCGGCGATCGAGGTCTTGAAGGCCGACCCCGTTACGCGGGATATGAAGATAATCGCCGTGACCTCGTTCGCGATGACCGGGGACCGGGAGAAGGTAATGGCCACGGGCGCCGACGAGTATATCGCGAAGCCGATCGATACCAGAAAATTGCCGGAAATAATTAAAAACATCATTTCGGAATAAGCGGATTCGAACACTATCCGGAGGGAACCGTTATGGAGCCTAAGCATATATTATGCGCGGATGACGAGCGGGCGAATCTGGCGCTCCTGGAGGCGCTCCTGCTCCCCAGGGGATACCGCGTCACCACTGCGGAGAATGGGATCGAAGCGCTCGCCTTCGCGATGCAGCACAACGTCGATCTGATCCTTCTCGATGTAATGATGCCCACCCTGAACGGTTTCGAGGTATGCAAACAACTCAAACAGGACGAGCGGTTTAGAAGGGTGCCCATTGTGCTGCTCACCTCGCTTCGTTCCAAACAGGACCGCATTAAGGGCATTGAAGCCGGGGCCGAGGATTTCATCTCCAAGCCGTTCAACCAGGGCGAGGTGCTCGCGCGCATCGCGATGCTGCTGCGAATGAAGGAACTGGACGACCAGCTTGAGCACGCCTACACCAACATTAACAGCATGACGCATTTTGGCGAGCAGTTGATTAAAAACTTTGATCCCATGCGCTTTGATCTGGCGGAGGGAGTCAAGCGCTTCGTCTCGCAGATAATTGCCGGTGATGAAACGCGCCCCGGGAAACCCCGTATCCTGATCGTGGGCATAGCGGCGGATTTCGGATGGGAGTGGCGCATGTATTCCATGGAGGCGGGCGTCATCGTGAAGAGCGGCTTCGATATGGACCTGCACGACCTGTTAACGGCGGGAAACGGATCTAATATAGGGTTTTTAAATAATTCCGACCTCGAATCAGGGAAGTGGGAACCGCTCGGTCATGGGCTCGCCGGCCTGTCGATTGAGGCGGATAACCTGGTTTTTCACGCGGACGAAAAGCTGACGGTCATGGCCGTTAATTACGGGAGAACCGTGACGCGCCACGACGCCGCGGTGCTGAACAACCTGGTCCTCAATACCATGTTCCTGAAATCGCTCTCGGTACAGATCAAGGAAACGGAAAACGCCTTCGAATACACGATCCAGGCGCTCGCCCGCGCCTCGGAGGCGAACGACGAGGACACGGGTAATCACATCATGCGTGTCGGCGAATACAGCGCGGCCCTGGCCCGGGAGCTGGGATTCCCCGAGACATTCATCAGGACAATACGGTTTCAGGCCCCCATGCACGATATCGGGAAAATTCACGTGCATCCGGATATTTTAAAGAAGCCCGGAAAGCTCACTGCCGAGGAGTTTGAAAAGAACAAACTGCATACCGTGCAAGGCGGGAAGATTCTCGGCGAACATCCCCGCCTCGCGATGGCGCGCAGCATCGCCCTCACGCACCACGAGCGCTGGGACGGGACCGGTTATCCGCGCCGCCTGCAGGGGGACGCCATTCCCCCCGAGGGGAGAATCCTGACCATCGCGGACCAATACGACGCCCTGCGCAACGCACGGGTCTATAAACCGGCATACGATCACCCGACGGCGCACGCGATCATCACCGAGGGCGACGGGAGGACGCTCCCCGCCCATTTCGATCCCCAGGTGCTGGCGGCCTACAGGAAAATCTCCTCGAAATTCGAGGAGATATATGATAGACTTGCATGAGGCCCGATGCGCGCACGTCGCCTGGGACCGGGATAAAGAATGGAGCATGCAAAGGTTCTTATTGTCGAAGACGATAAGCTGATCGCCGCCGCGGTCGCGCGGATACTGGGCGCCCACGGCTATGAGATCGCGGGAACCGCGTCGAGCGGGAAGCAGGCCTTGTCCCTCATCGAACGGACACGTCCCGACGTCATTCTCATGGACATTTTTCTCGAGGGCGGCATGGACGGCATCGAGACCACCAGGGCCATAAACGAGAAACACGGAACCCCCGTGATCTTCACGACCGCCTATTCCGACGAGGAAACCGTGCGAAGGGTCAACGAGGTCGAGTCGTTCGGTTACCTGCTGAAGCCGTTCAATGAAAACGAAATCGTAATCAACATACGGCTGGCCCTCGCCAAGCATCGAATAGAATCCCGTCTCAGGGAGAGCGAGTCGAGGTATCGGACCCTGTTTCATTCCTCGAACGACGCGATTTACATAAGAGACCTGGACGGAAACCTTCTGGATTTCAACCGGTCGCTCATGGACCTGCTCGGCTACACCAGGGAGGAACTGCTCGCCGTCAAGGCCGGCACGACATACGTTCGTCCGGAGGACAGGCTCCTGTTTCAGGATTTGCTTGCGGCCAACGGCTATGTCCGGGACTTCGAGACGCAGCTTCGTCGCAAGGACGGGTCGGAATTCACCTGCCTTGTAAGCGCGTCGTTACTTCGGGAGGAAAAAGGGGGACCCGTCCTGATTCAAGGCATTCTCCGCGACATCACGGAACAGCGAGAGGCCCTGCGGCAGATCGAGTCGGCCCACGCGGAGATAGTCTACATATTGAACGCCATTACCTCCATCCTGATCGGGGTATCGCTCAAGGACGTGGTTACGCACTGGAACCCCGCGGCGGAGGCCGCGTTTCAATGCGGCGCGGCGGATGTCGTGGGCCGCAGGTTCGGTGAGATCCCTATCGAGTGGGAGTGGGCGAGGATTTACGAGGGCATAGCGGATTGTACCAGCGAGGAACGGACGGTGCGCCTTGACGACTTGTCGTATACCGACGCCCGGGGGGATTCCAGGATTCTCGGGGTGTCGATTAATCCCCTCAAGGACGGGAAAGGATTGTTAATCGGATTCATCGTCACGGGGGCGGACATCACGGAGCGGCGGGTGCTTGAAGAACAGCTTGCCCACGCTCAGAAGATGGAATCCATTGGTCAGCTTTCCGCGGGCATCGCTCATGAGATCAATTCGCCCCTTCAATATATTTCCGATAATCTTTCGTTCCTGAAGGACGCCTTTGCCGACTACGACGTAATCGCGCGCGCATATGAGCTGCACGTCATGCCACGGGACAATCCCGCCGCCGATACGCGTGCGGATAGCGTCCATGAGGCCGCGCGCGGCATCGATCGCGCGTTTCTCGCCGTCGAAGTCCCGGGCGCGATCGGCGAATCTATTACCGGCGTTCAAAGGGTCGTGTCGATAATAAAGTCCATGAAGGAGTTCTCCCATCCGGGCTCGGCGAAAAAGGTCCCCACCGATATCAACAAGACTATTGAGAGCGCGATCACCATCTCAAGGAACGAGTGGAAATACGTTGCCGACGTGAAGACCGAATTCGATCCGGGGCTTCCGGCCGTCCCGCTCTTCGAAGGCGAGCTGAACCGGGCCGCGTTGAACATCATCATCAATGCGGCGCACGCCATCGGCGACGTCGCGCGAAAAGACGCCGGGGGCAAGGGGACGATCGGTGTCGCGACGAGGCTCGAGGGGGATTGGGTGGAAATACGCATATCCGACACCGGGACGGGAATCCCCAAAGAAATACAGCCCAGGATATTCGATCCCTTTTTCACCACAAAGGACGTAGGCAAAGGCACCGGGCAGGGGCTGGCAATCGCGTACGCGATCGTGGTGAAAAAGCACGGCGGCACGCTCACCTTCGATACCCGGCCGGGGGAGGGAACGACGTTCATCATCCGTCTGAAGGTTTCGGACGAGATCCTGGTGCTTCCGGAAACTGATTTTGCGGCCGGGGAAGGGATTTAGGGCCGGTATTCCGGTATGCTAATTCGTTTCAGGTGCCTGATTAAGCATGAACCAGTAGAGCCCCAGCTGGCCTACCGCCTCCACGAATTGTCCGAATTCCACGGGCTTGCGGATGTAGCTGTTGCACCCCAGGTTGTAGCAGGTAGTGAGGTCCGAATCCTCGTTCGAGGTCGTAAGAACCACCACCGGTAACGCGCGGGTCGTCTCGCGTTTCTTTATTTCCCTGAGGACCGTTATTCCATCGATCTTCGGCAGGTTCAGGTCCAGCAGGATGAGCCCCGGGAGGTCGCATGTGTCTCTTCCCGCGTACTCCCCCTCGCAGAACAGGTAATCCAGCGCCTCCTGGCCGTCCTGCGCGACGACTATTTCGTTCGCGACGCGCTTGAGGGAAAATGCCCGCTTCGTGAGAATAACGTCGCTCGGGTTGTCTTCTATGAGTAAAATCTTTTTACGTTTCGTCATACCCTGCCGATGCTCCCTTCGAATACTTACTTAATAGCGCAACACCAAACACCCCACTGGCACCTGCCCCAGAGCGGTCATTATAATATACCTATAAAGTGAAATAAAAGCACGCACCTTTTTCCGGCTCACCCACGGCAAAAATTTCGCCCCCGTGGCGGTTCACGATGCGTTTTACCGTGGCAAGCCCTATACCGGTTCCGGGAAATTCCGACCGGCGGTGAAGCCGCTGGAAGGGCGTAAAGAGCTTGGATGCGAACCGGGGGTCGAACCCGGTACCGTTATCCCGCACGAAAAACGGGGATTTGCCCTCCATCTCGACCCGGGAGAATTCGATAACCCCCTTTTCCCTTCTTGACGTGAATTTCCAGGCGTTTTCGAGCAGGTTGCGCAGGATCGCGGTTATGAGCGCCGGGTCCCCGAACGCGGTGAGATCGGGTTGCGCCTTGAACTCGACGTCCCGCGCCGGGTAAAGCTCCCTGAGCTCGCGGTCGATCGCGAGGGCCGTCCCGCTCATGTCCACGGTCTCGCGCCGCAGTTCCTTACGGCTGAGACGCGATAATTGGAGCAGGGCGTCGATAAGCTCCGCCATCCGCTGGGTCTCGCTGCGTATCGTGGCGAGATACTCGATCCCCTTGCCCGTGAGCGCGTTCCCGTACTCCTCGACAAGGGCCAGGCCCCATCCGTCGATCCCGCGCAAGGGCGCCCGCAGGTCGTGCGAAACGGCGTAGGAGAAGCTCTCCAGTTCCTGGACGGCGGCCGCGAGCTCCGCGGTGCGTGCCTCGACCCGCGTTTCCAACTCCAGGTTCAGCTTGTTGATCTCTATTTCCGCCAGTTTTCGCGTGGTGATATTCGAGAACATGATCGCGAATTTTCCCCGGTCAAGGGGATAGGCCTTGAATTCAAAATGCCCGCCCAACGCGTATGAGAAATCCTCGAATTCCGCGGGCTCGCCCGTGAGCGCCGTGATACCGAACCGGTCGATCAGCCGTTCCTCGATTCCCGGCATGACCTCGCGTGCCGTGCTGCCCACGGCGTCCCCCGCGCGGAGGCCCGTGAGTTTTTCGGACGCGGGGTTAAGGGACAGGAAGCGAAAATCCGAGGGCCTGCCCCGGTCGTCCACGAGCATCTCGCACACGGCGAAACCGGTCATCATCTGCTCGAACAACAGCCTGTACCGTTCCTCCGCCCGCCTGCGCTCGATGATCTCCTGCCGGAGCTCGGCGTTGATCGACTCTATGCGGGTGCGGGCGAGTACCGTGTCTTCCATCAGGTTGAGCGCCGCCAGGCGCGCGGTATCGAGCTCCCCAGTCCGCTCCTTCACCCTTGCTTCGAGCGTTTCATTCATCATGCGCAGCGCTTCCACCGCCCGCACGCGCTCGGTGATGTCCTCGTTCGTCGAAATGAAGAGGTGGCGTTCGCCGATATCGACTTTGTGCAGGTTGACAAGAATGATGTGCGCGGCGCCCTCGCGTGAAACGGCCGTCATCTCGAAATTTCGCACCGATCCGCTGTTCCGGAACTCGTTCAGCAAACGCTCCCTGGAATCCGCGTCGGGAACCAGGCCCAGGTCCAGGGACGTCTTCCCGATCACGTCTTCCTTCCGGTTGAAACCCATGAGATCCAGCCAGGCCCTGTTCACGTTGAGCTGCACCCCGTCCGGCAGGGAGGCCAGCGACATGGCGATAGGGGCCGCATCGAACATGGTCGCGAACAGTTTTTCGCTTTCACGCAGGGCACGCTCGGCCGTTTTGCCCGCGGTGATGTCCCGGGCAACGTGAATCGAGCCCGTCATCCTCCCGTCCCGGTCCGGCAACGGGGTCGTGCTCACAAGGAATTCCCCCCCGAGACGGTCCTCCCGGACCTCCATCGTATGTTCCCGGGAATCCTTGATCGTCAGGGCATGCGGGCAGAAAGCCGGCGGCCCGTCGGTTCCGTGCACGACCTCATAGCATATTCGGCCTGTGCATTGCGCGGGCGTCACGCCGAGCCGTTGCGCCATTGCCTTGTTGGCGCGCACAATCCGGTGCTTATCATCGAGTATGGCGATCAGGTCGGGGACGCTGTCAAATGTCCGCTCCCATTCCTTCTCCGCCGCCCGGATGTCTTCTCCCGCCATAAAGGTCCGTCTCCGCTGCAGGTGGAGCTGCCAGGAGCTCAAAACGCAGATTATGGGAGTCACGAACAGGGTGAGGGCGATTACCATGGCTTCCTGCGGCGACCGCGGGCCCAGGGATACGATTACCGCCTCCGCGGTCAGGATTGCCGTCGAGATCGCGAGCTGGTTGGTAAATCTGGTGGGAATGACAAGAAGAAAAAGAAATACGGCGACCACGGCGACCATCAGGTGACCGATATAGCTTGAGGGACGAAGTGCCGCAAGGCCCGCCAGGGTCAATGCGCAGGCAAGCTCCCAGCCAAATATGAACCGGTCGTAGGATGTGTGCGATTTTATCCCGCTCATGCGCGCAAGCAACAGCGCGGTAGAGACAACCAGGGCAAGCCGCCACAGGGTAATGGCATAGAACGGCCAGGTGAAGCCATAGAAAAGGTAATCGTTGACGGCATACCCTGCGATGGGCACCAATAAAAGCAGGATGCAGATCCTGGCCTGGGCGATATCCGTACCAAGCTGCGATTGCCTGAAACGTTCTTCCATCTCATGGGTCAGTCCAAAGGTCAGCCATTTAGCGGGCATTATCCGACATCCTGACGAATAACCATATAGTATCGCGAGAACTGTGATCAATCGCCCCCCGCGTGCGGCGACGGTAACTATAGGTGAAGGTTGGCGGCGGCGTGGATTAACCGGCAGCAGTATAGATAATAAATATCGTTATGTCAACCGCCAATTCATAATTCGGGGACGGAAATACCGGCGGGTTTGAATTAATTTTCGGGCACCCGGATCATAGCCGGGAAAACCGTTCATATTTTTCATTCCCCATTCGTATTCACTTTGGACGCTCAGTTTTGTCCCGGAGGATACGGAATGCTTCGCACTTCTATAAACATGAGCCACATCGTCTTCGTGAATATCGCCCTTGCCGCGGCAAAGCTCAAAACAAGCCGCCAGGCGGTCGTCATCATGCTCCTGAAGCGCGTTCTGCGCGATATTGACCGGTTTCAGGGAGGGTTTACTCTGGTGAGGTATCAGCCTCGTGACCCTTTGAAGCGTTGGCATTGTTTTCCTATTCGCTTCAGGAAGAATGAGAATGAGTTTGCTTCGGATTTCCGTAAGTTGAGCCGGTTCTCGGTCTCGCATCTGGTGGCCATCGCGACGAAGCGCTACCTGCACGAGCTGCTGCGCGATTCGGCCGGAAGGCATAATTATGTTCGGTTCCCCCATTATGCCATCGGCCAAAGGAGCGCAGGGGGCATTC